>JAWWCH010000462.1:0-2012 GCA_033720575.1 Marinirhabdus sp. | reverse complement strand
TGAAAAAATATCGGGATTGGCATCTGCCAAGCGTTTCAAGGCCTGGTATCTATCGCGAGCATTTACCATGTAATATTCGTGGGAAACATTTACCGCACCCACGTTTTTAGATCCTACGGTAATTTCAACCGGGTCATGCATGAATTTCTTGGCAATGCTTGCTACTTCCTTCGGCATCGTGGCACTGAACAGCCAAGTGCTCTTATCTTGTGGGGAATGTGAAAGAATTTCGGTAATATCTTCGTAGAACCCCATGTTCAGCATCTCATCGGCCTCATCAAGCACACAATATTCAATCTTGGAAATGTCGATCATTCTTCGACCGATCATATCTTTCATTCGCCCTGGAGTAGCCACAATGATCTGTGCTCCCTTTTTTATTTGCTTCGCTTGTTCGGTAATGCTTGCGCCCCCATAAATGGCCACAACATTCAGCCCTTTGAGGTGCTTTCCGTAGTTATTCATTTCGTTGGTAATCTGCATGCACAACTCTCGGGTTGGCGATAAGATGAGCCCTTGAGTAGTACGGCTATCCACGTCTATTTTTTGCAGCATCGGAAAGCCGAACGCTGCTGTTTTACCCGTACCTGTTTGCGCCAAGGCCACCAGATCGGTTTCTTCTTGCAATAAAATAGGGATTGCTTTTTCTTGTACCTCACTTGGGGTTTCAAAGCCCATGTCGGTAATTGCCTGGAGCAATTCTTGCTCTAGGCCTAATTCTTGGAATGTAGACATATAAAATTGTAATCTGTTTATTTGTACTTACTGAAGCAAACTCGACAAATAAACCTAATTACTTCGTGCAGTACTACCTCACCCTGAGGATTTTCAAGCGGCAAAGATACATTTAAATTGTGGTCTTTAACTCGATTATGATAATTATTAAAAGTTACTTTCGTTATCGCTGCTGTTTTTGTTTATTTGGCACAAACATTTTTGATATGAAAACCCCCAAATTATTGCTAGCATTACTTTCAATTTTAGCGCTATGTGAAACCGCGGCAGCGCAAACTCTTGAAGTGGGTCCTTCTTTAGGTTATCATTGGACCGCCTTTCAAAGACCTGATTCAGGCACGATTATCATTAACTCCAATGGTGCTGGAAATGGCAAAATTACTACCGAAACAGATGGGAATTTAGCTATTGGCGGATACGTGGCGTATTATACTGAAAGTTTATTGGGCTTTATGGGGGAAGCTTTTTATGTCACGACCTCTACACCCAATTATGATGCCGATGGCATACAAAGTATCAATGTTATCGCCAGTCTAACAGGAGAATTGTTTAATTCGGGTTTATATGTGAATATAGGCCCGGGAGCTGGTTTTCTGCTGAACGAGCCGGATTTCTCCAATGAAGATGAGGTTCTAGGTACGGATTACAAAACCATTGACTTTTTGATAAAAGGCGCTTTTCAGTATCGATTTGAAGAAGTGCTTACTCTGGAAGGAGGCGTAATGTCTGGATTCACCAAAATTCTAGACGATGAAATCAATCGATTTCACATTTTCTTCGGTGTCAAGGTACCCTTGAATCTGATATTGAACAAGTAGATTACGCGGTGAGATAATCGATAAGCTGGCGCATGGCCTTTCCGCGATGACCAATTTCACTTTTTTGTTGCAACGTCATTTCTGCGAAGGTTTTATCGCTTCCATTCGGTTTAAAGATAGGGTCATATCCAAATCCGCCAGTACCCTGTTCTTCTTGGGTAATCACACCATCACAGAGTCCGACAAACATTACCGCTTCTAGCTTGATGGTTAGCGCAATCACGGTTTTAAATCGGGCATTTCGATTTTCTTTCCCCTCGAGATTCTTCAGCAGTTTCAACATATTGGCACGAGCACTGCGACCCTCGCCTGCATATCTGGCGCTATAGACTCCAGGCTCACCATCTAATGCAGCTACTTCAAGACCCGTATCATCAGCAAAGCAGTCATAACCGAAATGATTTCGTACATATCCTGCCTTCATGGCTGCATTGCCCTCTATGGTAGTTGCAGTTTCCG
>JAWWCH010000461.1:0-2018 GCA_033720575.1 Marinirhabdus sp. | reverse complement strand
GCCAAGATCGATGATTGGGACACGCGTGTTGAAACCATAGCAAAACGAGCCAAAGAATGGGATATAGGGGCTTTAAGTGGAATTCCTTCATGGATGGAACTAATGATGAAAGAAGTCATTGCCTATCATGATGCCGATACCATTCAGGATGTTTGGCCCAATTTACAAGTGTATACCAGCGGAGGCGTGGCTTTTCAGCCCTATGAAAAGAGTTTTAGGCAACTTTGTTCGAAGCCTGTAACGGTAATCGATACGTATTTGGCTTCTGAAGGATTTATTGCATTTCAATCACGACCTGATACGACGGCTATGAAGTTGGTGACAGACAACGGAATTTATTTCGAATTTGTCCCGTTTAAACCTGAGTATATTCAAGAGGATGGGTCGTTATCGCAAGATGCGCCTGTATTGAATTTGTCGGAGGTGGAAACCGATCAAGATTACGTATTGATCATTTCTACGGTATCCGGTGCTTGGCGATATTTGATAGGAGACACCATTGCTTTTACCGATGTAGAGCGCGCTGAAATAAAAATCACGGGAAGAACCAAGTTTTTCCTCAATGTGGTAGGTTCGCAACTGTCGGTCCATAAGATGGACACGGCACTTCGAGAACTGGAAGAAAAGTTTGACATTGAGATTCCGGAATTTACCTTGGCCGCTGTAAAGGAAAACGATGAATTTATCCACCACTGGTACCTTGGAACCGAAGCTAGTACTTCAAGTTCTGATTTGGCCAAAGCTTTGGATGCAGCTTTAAAGGAAGCCAATAAGAACTACAAAGTTGCTCGAAATAAAGCCTTAAAAGGTATAAAAGTTACGACCGTATCACCGGATGTTTTCTATGAGTGGAATGGTAAGAACAAAAAGAAGGGCGGACAAGTAAAAATGGCCCGCGTGATGTCAGAGGAAAAATTCGCGGAGTGGGAAGAATTTGTAGCCTCGCAGAAATAATTTTTAGTCGCTTTCAATGAGTTGCATGACTTCTTCGGGAGACATGTATAATTTTCTGAGTTTTTCTTTATAGCGTTCAGAAAAACTGGCGTTGTCCAACACAAAGTTTTTAGTTTTCAATATATATTCTCCCATACCATGTTCTATGGCGTAGGTATCGGCTGCGCGTTCCACTTCTTTGATGTGGCTTCCGCTGAAGAGATATTTCAACCCAAATATGATCATCCCTATACCGCTTCGGCCACGATAATCCATTACATGCCCTAATTCGTGCCCTAGCCAACCGATCAGCACATCACTTGGGATGTCACTCACTGTAAAGCTTTCGTCTTCGATCTGAATTTTACGGCTGATTAAAATAATATAGCTCCGATTCTTTCTAGAGGTTAAAAAACTGGCGTAGGTAGGTTGCGCTTGCATGGTCGATTTCCGAATCTTATCCTTAAAACGAAACTCGATAGCCGTATCCTTTAGCTCCGGGTAGTGCGATAACGCAATTAGTGCTTTTTCTTTGATACTTTCGGGAATAACTTTGTTTTCGAGATTGATTTGAGCAACTGCTATCATAGGTAATGAAAAGTACAAAATGAGGGCAAGATAGTGTGTTAAGGTCATACTAAATAAGACGGTTTTGGATGTGAATGTACCTATAAGAGCGCAAAACCCGTACCATGAATTGTAGCAGCACTGAATATCAGGCTTCTAATTTCGTCAGTTGTTGTTGAAGGCTTTTAATTTTGTCCCGCAATTTGGCTGCCATCATAAAATCAAGTTCTTTCGCCGATTTCTCCATTTCTTTTCGGGTATCTCTAATTTTCTTCTCAATCTGCGCCTTGGTCAGATATTCGTTCTCCGGCTCTGCGGCGATTGATTCAGCCGTGTCAAATGTAAAGCGTTCTGTTTTTTTCCGCGTAAGCGCATTCTCAAAACTCTTTTTAATGGCGGTAGGTGTGATGTTATTTTCCTTGTTGTAATTGATTTGTTTTTCGCGTCTATAATTCGTGTCGTCTATGGTCGCCTGCATGCTTTTCGTAATTTTATCAGCGTACATTATTGCTTTCCCG
>JAWWCH010000460.1:0-2031 GCA_033720575.1 Marinirhabdus sp. | reverse complement strand
CTTTGGCACAAAGGCAGCGGGAGCATTATAAAGCGGGTTGCAAAAGGATTGAAGTATTATACCACAGGCGGGATTGGCGTAGTTGATGTTCGGGATGTAACGAAAGCCATGTGCGATTTAATGGAATCTGAGGTAGTGAATCAACGTTTTATTCTAGTTTCCAATAATGTGAGCTACAAACAGTTTCTCACCGACCTATCAGAGCAGTTGTCTACAGCTCCACCTACGAAACCTATAGCAAAATGGAAGTTGGTTGTGTTCAGTAAAATGGATTGGTTTTTTTCAAAGTTGTTCGGCACCAAACGCAAACTGTTGCGAACCCATGTGGAGTCATTGTATTCATTTGACCATTATGACGGAAGCAAAATAACCCACAGCCTTCCGTTTAAATACATTCCTTATCCAGAAACCATCAGGAGGGTAACGCAACTGTTCAAAAAAGAGAATGATTAATTTTCTTGATCAGAATTTGCCGATTCGGTTAAAATTCCGGGTTCAGAAGTAGCTGAATCCACACGAACCTCCTTTTGCCCCGAGTTGCCTATAGAATCTCTGGCAGCTCTTTCTTTTGCGTTTTCCGCCATTCTTCTTTCATTTTCAATCTTTTTCAGCTTATCTAATCGATTTTGAACCTGATTGATGATATTCATATAGGCATCTAAATCGGCCGCGTAATAGGCGTTACTTTTGGCAAATTGCACACTGTCTATATTGAACTTTTTGAACAAAAACGAATCGATTCTCACCCCTTCTTTCCTGATTTGTTTATTGTCTATACTACGTGCGGCATTGCCAATATACACTTCACTCAAAAGCGAAACCATGGTGTCTTCCGGAATCAAATTCTCGGGACGCTCGGGCCGCTGCACGTCTTGACAGGCGAAAAGCAACACTACAGTTACACTATACCAAAGGCGCTGCATCATCTATTGAAAGTTAGTCGTTCTCCGTGGGTTCTATTTGGAAACTTACCATTTTCATAGGCCAATACTCCATTGATGAACGTATGTGTTACCCGCGATTTAAACGTGGTGCCTTCAAAAGGAGACCACCCACATTTATAGTCAATATTGTCTTTGGTCACCGTCCATGGTGCATTGGGGTCAATAAGTACAAGATCAGCTTTATAGCCTTCCTTGATATAACCCCGTTTTTCGATCTCAAACAAGATTGCCGGATTATGCGCCGTTTTCTCCACGATTTTTTCTACTGAAATGCGACCGCGATGGTGCATTTCAAATAAGGCTTCGAGCGCATGTTGTACCAATGGGCCACCAGATGGTGCTTTGGTATACACATTGGCCTTTTCCTCTAGCGTGTGCGGCGCATGGTCTGTGGCTATCACATCAATTCTTCCGTCGTTCAATGCTTTCCAGAGTCCGTTGCGGTCGGTCTCGGACTTCACCGCGGGATTCCATTTGATTTTTGTTCCCTTTTCGGCATAGTCGGCATCGGTAAACCATAAGTGATGGATACACACTTCTGCTGTGATTTTTTTATCTTTTAGAGGAATCTTATTCGTAAATAATTTGGTTTCCTTTTCGGTAGACAGGTGAAACACATGCAATCGTGCCCCTGTTTTCTTGGCCAAAGCAATCGCATTGCTGGAAGAAATATAACAAGCTTCAGCACTGCGAATTTGAGGATGTTTCTCTATTGGAATGTCTTCCCCATACTTCGCCAAAGCGATTTCCATATTTTTCTTAATGGTGGCTTCGTCTTCACAATGCACAGAGATCAACAAATTGGTTTTGCTAAAAATCTTTTCTAGCACAGCTGCATCATCAACCAACATGTTTCCGGTAGATGATCCCAAAAACAGTTTTAGGCCTGCCACTTTCTTGGGGTCAACCTTCAGTATTTCGTCCAAATTGTTGTTTGTACCTCCAAACATGAACGAGTAATTTGCCCATGAGGTCTTTTTGGCTATCGCAAATTTATCTTCCAACAAATCAATAGTTGTGGCCTGAGGAACCGTGTTCGGCATTTCAATAAAAGAAGTGATCCCGCCTGCCACAGCCGCTCTAGACT
>JAWWCH010000459.1:0-2031 GCA_033720575.1 Marinirhabdus sp. | reverse complement strand
TAGTTCAATATTGCGTGCTTTGGTTGAAACGCCTGCCACCCAAGTTCCAGCTTCGCCAGTTGTAAACGTAAGCCGGGTCATACTGTCTATTTCGGTCCACTGTTGGTTTTTGATTGCCGTTCGCTGGCCATTACCTAGCAAGCTGGCATCTTGCATTCGGTCACGGTCTATCACGTTCTCACTTTTTTCAAAAGTACCGTTATATAAATCGAGTGTAGCTTTTTGGTTGGGTTGCAGAAAAAACGTATCCATTTTAAGATACATGTCGTGTCCGAACAAAGTGAGACAAACAAGCGCAAGGAGGAAAATCTTTTTCATGGGTGTTTAGCTTAGATATAAGGATTTCAAAAATAAGGAATACCTACTAAAATGAGTCTGTAGTTTAGAAGACTTTATTAAAAGCGGCTCTACCTTATTTCACTCGTTTTAATTTGGATTCCAAAGGAAACTTCCTATGATGAGCGTCATACATAGGGCTAAGGCCAATAGACTGATCAACATTGCTATATTGGTCTTGTTTTTAATGAAGGAGCGGATTCCTATACCTAAAAATACAACCGCCGCAATAGCCATGGGTATTGTCAACATTTCTCGCACTACGCCGATGAGGACCATATCTAAGGATAAGACATGAATAATCCACAGCAAAAGAAAATACGCTACGATGACACTATTGATTAGAATTAGATTTTTAGTTGAAATGAAGTTCATGCTTAACAATTTATGCCATTAGAATGATAGCTTGGTTAAGATTATGCCGAATGCCTTGGTAGGGAATACTTATCGAATTTCGCCAATACAGCAAAGGCTATCTAAAGGTACCACATTATTCCGATTTGTGAACTTCCAATTCGATTTCAACCATAAATTCAGGAAGCGCCAACCCCTTCACCTCAAGCCAAGAACCCGTTGGAAAACCGGTTTTATATATTTCTGCTCGGTAGGCTGATTTTTCAAGCATTTGTGCCATATCGGTGGTAAAAATGTCTTCTTTGACTACATCATCAAAGGTACAACCGTAATGTTTTAGAATTTTTTCTAGATCGGCGTAGCAATTTTTCATTTGCTGTTCGATATCGCCCACAGCGGTCGGATTTCCTTCGTCATCCATGCTTACAGCTCCTGAAACTGTGATACGATTTCCAATTTTTACAGCATGGGAATAGCCGTATGCCTTTTCTACTTCTGGGCGTAATTGGAAATACGCTGGTTTTTCGGGTGCAACGGTTACTGCTTGATCTTCTACTTCAACAGCTTGTGTTTCTTCTGGATTCTTTTGCTCGCAGCTCTGGGTGCTAAAGCCCAAGATACAAAGGATAAGAATAACGGATAGGCGGCTAAATACTATTTTCATAATTTTGGTGGATTAGTGACCGTGTTGGTCAGTGGTTAGTTGATTTGACTTCGAATTGCTGCTATTTTGTGTTTCGTTCCAATAGCCTGTTCATTCCTGAATATTGTATTACTGATTATGGGCTATGTGCTAATTCGGTTTCTAGCAGGGCTATGATTTCATTGACGAATTGCAGTGTTTCTTTTTGATACGAATAGTAGCTGTCTGCCAATATGACCACATTTTCGATCAAGTTTTCAAAAACGAGTGCTTCTAGTAAGATCCGGTTATCTACTTTAAAACCTGAAACAGGAAATTTAATGTTGCGTTTCTTTTGATCAACCTGATCGGCATTCAACCAACTTCCATGTTCCAAGACATAGTTATTCAAAACGTTTTCATTCTCAACGAGAGCACCAAATTTTTCATCAAGCACGGCAACTTTGGGTTTCCACGAAGAGAGCAGGTTGCGAAGGTCTTGATTTTTAAAGATTCCTAGTTTCCCAGAGCTTAGTAAATCATCCAAAAACCCATTTTGAGGGTAATACGGTTCACTATTGAAGATGTCATTGAGCCAGGTATTAAAAATATCTTGATCGGTGGGTTTGGTTTTATTTCCCGTATGGTTGAGAACTTCCACTCCCGAATCCAATATCAACTGAGTACTTTCCATAACCGTGGTCAGCAAAGCCTTGTTT
>JAWWCH010000458.1:0-2041 GCA_033720575.1 Marinirhabdus sp. | reverse complement strand
TTTCAAATTGCGAAGCGTAGGCGTCTTAAATAGTCCAAATTCCCTTGGGTCTCCGGTAATATTTCCCCTGCCCAAATCGTCAAAATCTTCATCAAGACCATTGTTGTGAAACGCATTGTCGGTCCATAACGGGTTCGCTGGAAGCCCATGGCAATGGAAACAGTCTCCTCTTCCTTCATCTAAAAATACATTGAGTCCGTTAGCTTCTTCAGGCGTGAGTTCAACCAGCCCGAGTTGCGCTTGATCAAACTTTGAATTTGCCGACACCAATGTTCGAAGAAATTGTGCAATTGCTTTGGTTACCAAAACAGAATCGATGATCTGGGTACCAAAGGCTTCCTCGAAACGTTGGGGGTAAGTTGGGCTTTCTTGTAGGGTGGCCATTACCGCTGGCCAAGTATTGGCCATTTCTACGGGATTACGAACCGGCTCAAAAATCTGTTCCTCAAGACTGCTGGCACTGCCATCCCAATTGAACTGTGTGCCAAAATTCCAGGCCAAATTATGTAGCGGCATAGAGTTTCTAAAACCTTCTTCTCCCGTGATTCCGATGCTAAACTGCCGTGGGTCGGTAAAGGCATTATCTGGGCGATGGCAGGATGCGCAGGCAAGGGTGTTGTCTGCTGATAAGCTTTTGTCAAAAAACAACTGTTTCCCCAACGCGATTCCTTCTACCGTCTGCGGATTGTCTTCTGGTATAACAGGATCGAGTAACTGCCCTTCAAAAATGGCAGGAACTTCAAGAGGCGCAGGCGTAGCCATATACTGTGATACACTATCATCACTATCTTTACATGACTGTAATGTTAGTACAATCGCCAGAAAAATTAGGTGTAACCTGCGCAATTTTATCATAATTCTATCACCTCAACGGTACCTCGGCTAAACACGCCGTTTTTGCCGTTTTCGTGCATTTGAATTTGCACATCAAATTTTGGCATCAGTACCTGGCTGTTTTCATTGAGATTCCAAGTGTTTGGGTTCTTGAACCATTCAGCAACATTCATTTGCACCTCGATATTGGTTCCGGTCACAATTTCTATTGCACCCAAGTCTACTTCAAACGAAGTGTCTTTCAATTCAACCAATGTGCCCTGTCCAGGAGGCAAGGTGCTGTGTCTGTTGGCGCGAATGGTATGATATTGGAAGGTGTCGGTATTCATCTCATCATCTACGAAAGAACCTTCCAAACGCATATAGTGATACCCGCCACCCAACGGTTCTGGTACGTTCCAGCTTCCGTCAGCAGAATTCAAATCTGGATAGCCGCCTGCTTTGTCATTGTCTTCATCATCAAAACCAAAAGTGAAAGAAACCGTGTAGTTTCCTTCAGGAATCTGAATATCTGGAACAAAGCTAGTTCCGCTTCCGCTACGAGCGGTGACCAAATTATAATCTTCTGCATTATACACGGTACCATCGGATGCAGTAAACGTAATGTCTGAAATCAAATAGACCAACTTAGACAGTTCCATTTCAGTACCGAAAGCATTGGTGTAGGTTGTGGTTTCATAGTCAGAATTGACAATGGCATCACCATCCCAATTGTGCGAAAAGGTAAAACTGGCAAAGGTGTTTACCGGATCTTCAACTACTGTGTCATCGTCACTATTGCAGCTTATAAAAACAGCTATAAATAGGAAGATTAGGGCAAATTTATTCATATAAGAAAAGGTGTTATTATCGCTACTTTATTTTAACTACAAACGCATCTTTCCCTCCTTTATTTTGGGTGAGGTCGCCATTTGCACTTTCTGTGTTTCCCACCATGACCAATTCGTTGTTGCTGGTCTCAATGACATCAAGACCGAAGTCTAATTCGCTACCTCCGAGGTTTTTTTCGAATAATAGGGCTCCTTCTTCATCGATAACGATGACCCATGCATCATTGACTCCGTAATTAGCACTGACCATGTTATTGCTACTTCTCGAAGACGATACAATCACATATTGACCATTTGACCGTCTACTGATATTACGGGCAGATTCAAATTCGGTTCCTCCGTAGGTGTTTTCCCAGATAATATTCCCGTTGGCATTG
>JAWWCH010000457.1:0-2048 GCA_033720575.1 Marinirhabdus sp. | reverse complement strand
GTTCTCCTTGTTCTGAAGCAACCAAACGTTTTCACCATCATAGCCAATAGACCAATCTTTAAGTTCAATCTTCGTTATGCGATTGTTCAGGTTGGTGGTATGAATTTCGGTTCCGTTGCGTCCCTCCATTTCAAAACACAAATTGTTCATACGGTTCCAAACGGCCAATCCGCCATGAGCCTCGAAAACCGATTCTAGCTCGGCTGGATAAGGGATTGAGGTGGTTTCTTCCGATTCTTCTACCATCTCTGATGCTGCAGGGTCAACTACAGTTTCAACGTTATGCTCGTTTCTACATGATGTAAAGGCAAAAGTAGCGAGCAACACAAACAGTACATATCTCATAGTTATGGTTTTAGAGGTATAAATGTAAAAAAGCTTCGATGGTAGTCGAAGCTTTTTTTGAAACCTTTAAGATAAGTACACCTATTTTTTGATGAACTTCTTCGTAATTGAACCGCTATTGGTTGCTATACGGATAAAATAAATTCCTGACGCAAGTTGTGTCGTGTTAAAACGTACACGAACGCTATTCTGTAAACTGTGTTGCTGCAGCAACGTTCCGTTGGTAGACAGTATTTCGATGGTTCCTTCTTCCAGGATACTTCCAAAGCTAACGTTTAGATGTGTCGCTGATGGATTGGGAAACACTGAAAGTGAACTGAAGGTATCGTCGGCAATGCCCAAAACTACCGAATCGTCCAAATAATCTGGAACACGATTGGCATTGGTATCATCGTCGGTAGGGCTCCCAGAATTGTTGTAATCTTCATCGGCCGTGCGTGTACCGTCCCCATCGTCATCTTCATCTTGAAAATTAGGTGTGCCATCGCTGTCTGTATCATCGTCTGTGAGGTCGCCGTTGTTATTAACGTCTTCAATAGCATCAGGCAATCCGTCGTTGTCGCTATCGGGGGTATCAACTTCATCCGTAGCGATAACAAATGATTGACTCGCGTCATAGCAACCCGTTTCACTGCTCTGAAGTGCCACATAAATGGTCTGTGGATTCTCAGTATTTACAAAAGCTTCCGGTGTTTCGATTGGGTTTGTAAGTGCTATTGCGTCAAGCAGTGCGGTAAAATAAAATACCTCGCCTTGTGGAACACCTCCTTGAATTACATTATCATTCACCTTGAGGTCAAAAACGGCAACACCATCACCATCCCCTTCATTTATAAAAATGTTATTGGGTTGTTGAACGTCGGGTAAGCCATTTACAATCAAGGTCAATTCAACGATAGTGATACATCCATTAAGACCTTCCACTCTAACAAATACAGTCTGTGTGAAGGCAATGATATTAACATACGGACTTAATAAGGCGTTTACACCGCTTTGGGCATCAAGCAATGTTTCATGATAGAAAACACCGAGAGAAGGATCTCCGTTGACAATTTCAGCATCTTTAGAACTTAGATCAAAAGCGGCGAATCCATCACCATCATCATCACAAACCTCTAAGGGTGTTGGTGTTACCACAGCTGGAACAGATATTGCCATCAACTCAAACTGTGTGGTATCAAAATCGCCGTTGGTACTATTTTCAACTCTAACATAAATCGTTTGCGGATTGGCTACATTCGCAAAACTCTGAGGAGATAAAATCTCATCATCTCCAGCGATGGCATCCGAAAGGGTTTCAAAATATTCTACAATAAAATTATTTGGATCTTGTGTTCCCAAAATTTCAGGTACGGTAACAGTGAGGTCAAAAACCTCTGTACCGTCATTATCGATATCACATAAAGCCAGATCACTGGCGGGATTAGCAACTGCCTGTCCAAAAATAGTCGCCGTGCTGGCAAAGAGAGCAATTGTGAATATACATTTTTTCATAATTGAAAGTATAAAACCCATGGGGCATTCGTTGAATTTGAGCAAAATACTAAAAAATCCTTTGCATATCTTTGCTCTATGCATAAAACTATTAGCAGTACTCAAAACGCATTGGTCAAACAGTTAGTGAGCTTCATGGAGAAATCGCGTGAGCGAAAAAAATCGGGACTGTTTGTAATTGAAGGTGTTCGCGAGATTAAGTTGGCGAG
>JAWWCH010000456.1:0-2061 GCA_033720575.1 Marinirhabdus sp. | reverse complement strand
TGAGCTCAGAAGCTGTACTCGACATAGCTGCACTCAGAATCACGGCTAACAATAAACCAATCAAGCCTCTCGGTAGATTGTTCAATATGAAATGGATAAAGACATAATCTTTGTCGTTGGTCTCGGCTTCAGGATTGGCCTTAGAAATAAGCGCTTTTGATTGGTCTCTCAACGTGTTTTCCTGTGTCTGAAGCGCTAGAATTTGACTGCTTAAATTGTCTTTTTCTGACTCGGTTTCAGCTACGGAATACGCTAATTGGGTTTCCCTTAATTGCGCGTCTAGTGCGGTTTTTTCAGAAACAAGACCTTCATATTCAGTGGCATATTCACTGTTCATCACATCTTTTACGGCGGCCGGATTAAAATGCAATGGCGACGCGTTGAATTGGTAGAACACAAACACCATAACACCGATAAGTAAAATGAAAAATTGCATTGGCACTTTTAGCATTCCGTTCATGATCAGGCCCATCTGGCTCTGCTTTACCGATTTCCCTGAAAGATACCGTTGAACTTGGCTTTGATCGGTTCCGAAGTAGGAAAGCGCTAAAAACGTTCCACCAATCAGTCCGCTCCAGAAGGTATATCTGTTTTCTAAATCAAAGGAGAAATCAAGGATTTCCATTTTACCACTGGCTCCGGCTATTTCCAATGCTTTGGTGAAAGTGATGTCTAGCGGTAAGTAATTCAGAATAATCAAAAAGGCGATGAGTAACCCTAAAAAGATAATGCCCATCTGTTGTTTTTGGGTAACGCTAACCGCTTTAGTTCCGCCGCTAACGGTATAGATAATCACCAATATTCCGATGATGATATTGAGGTAGAGTAAATTCCAACCTAACACTGCAGATAGGATAATAGAAGGCGCAAATATGGTGATTCCTGCCGCTAATCCTCGTTGTATCAAGAAGAGTAGGGCAGTTAGGGTTCTTGTCTTTAAATCGAATCGCGTCTCCAGATATTCGTAGGCAGTAAACACATTAAGGCGATGGTAAATAGGGATAAAAACCAAACAGATCACGACCATGGCGATGGGTAATCCGAAGTAAAACTGTACAAAGCCCATTCCGCTGTGAAAGGCCTGTCCGGGGGTGGATAAGAAGGTGATGGCACTGGCTTGGGTTGCCATAACGCTCAATCCAATCGTCCACCAACGTGCATCGTTTCCACCTTTGAGATAGTCGGTCACATTTTTACTTCCGCGCGCTTTATAGGTTCCATAAAGTACAATGAAGACCAAGGTTCCGATGAGTACATACCAATCGTAGTTATGCATTTAGGTGAAATTTTTCATGAGGAAATAGAAAAGCATAATATAGCCTGCATTGAGAAGTAAGACCACGGTGTACTTCCATTTCCATATAAACTTATCTTTTACTTGGTCTACAACTTCGTCCGTTTCCATATACAGTTTATTTTCCTATCGATAATAAATTAGCGAATAGCCTGTAGGCTCCAGGAACGCCTGCGGGTAACTCCCTAAAAAAGCTAAGCCCCGTATAAATATAGTGTCCTTTTCCGTAGGGCGCTACTAAAAGCGATCCTTTCGACTCAGGGTAGTCTTTATCTTTCATGCCCAAGATAGGCGTAAATTTTGAATCCCATTCACTCGGGAAGTACAGTCCGCGCTCCTGCACCCAACCTTCAAAATCTGCTTGTGTGATGGTATTGGGTTGCGTCATCACTTCGTGATTGGGAGCGAGAATAGTGACTTCACTAAATTCATCGGTAACTCGATCTCTACTCAGCGTGAGGGGGTAGGGTGCTATATCTTGCGTTACCATGCGGTGCGCCGTATTGTATTGCAGTAAGAGTGTTCCGCCATTTTCAACATAACTGTTCAGTTCAGCTTGCTTAAATGCCAATTCTGGAACGGTGTTATACGCCCGAATACCCACAACTACGGCATCAAATTGTGCCAGGTTTGCAGCGGTGATTTCGTCGGGCGGGACGGTAGTTACTTCATATCCGATTTCGCGCAAGCTCTGCGGAATGGCATCACCGGCACCATCGATATAGCCAATAAGTGTTCCTTTTTTCTCGATTCCAATACGTACTACT
>JAWWCH010000455.1:0-2087 GCA_033720575.1 Marinirhabdus sp. | reverse complement strand
TGTGAGGGTCACAACGGCTACTAGGGCGATAAATATATTTTTTTTCAAAATAAAATAGTTCAAAATGTTAATAGATCTAGTCTTTTCAGGTTTTTCCAACGACCAATCTCACCTAATAAACCCCTAAATTATGGGTAATATTGTAAACTTTCAATTAAAATGTAACAAAAGTTGGGGTGGTTCGTCGTAAAGGTAAGAGGCACTATAAAGCGCCTTTGCTAACCACCAACCAAATTCCCGAATAGGGGCAACGCATGAAACAAGGAGAATTTATAGCAACCGTACTTCCTTTCAAGGATAAGTTGTACCGACTTGCCAAAAGGATTCTTGTGTCTGCCGATGAAGCCGAAGATGCTGTTCAGGAAGTTTATTTGAAATTATGGAAGGGAAAAAGTAGTATTAAGAACTACAAGAATCCAGAGGCATTTGCCATGACGATGACCAAAAATTACTGTCTAGACCGTTTAAAATCAAAACAGGCAGGAAATTTGAAGATAGTTCATAGCAATTACCCGCACTCGCAAAATGTGGCGCGTGAAGTGGAAGCAAATGATGGAGTTGCGTTGGTTTTTAAGATCATGGAGACCCTGCCAGAACAACAAAAATTAGTATTACAGCTGCGCGATGTAGAGCAATTTGAGTTTTCAGAAATCGCAAAAATGTTAGACAGCAATGAGACCGCCGTTCGTGTGGCGTTATCTAGAGCACGTAAAGCTGTAAGAGAACAATTGATACAACAATATAATTATGGAATTAACTAGAATTGAATCGCTTCTTGAAGCCTATTTTGAAGGCCATACGAGCTTGGAAGATGAAAAAATCTTAGCTGATTATTTTTCCAGTCCAGACGTAGCGCCCCATCACAAGGCCTACGTGCCAATGTTTGCCGCTTTTTCAAATTGTAGGGAAGAAGTGCTTGAAAAGGAAGTTGAACTTCCGAAGGAAACATCATCTAATAGTAAATGGTGGATTGGAATAGCAGCCTCTGCCGTAATTGCGATTGGTGTAGCCGGTTTTGTCTTCCAAGAACCCGGGATGACGGCCGAAGAAAAGGAAGCACTGGCCGCTTTCCATAAAACAAAAGAGGCGTTTCAACTTTTGTCTGAGAGCTTCAATGAAGGAGCAGAAGAACTTACCTATGTGAGCAAATTTGCCGAAACCAAAAACAAAATTTTAAAGTAACCCTAATACAAATACAACAACGATGAAAAAAATAGCAATAATACTGGCGTTTATAGTAGCACCCTTAATGGTGAACGCACAAAATCCGTTTGCTTCATTCGAAAATGAAGATGACGTAACAAGTTTTGTAGCTACCAAGAAGATGTTCAAGCTTATGAGTAAGATGGACTTCGACTCAAATGATCCAGAGGTGAAAGAATACCTTGAACTGGTGAACAGTTTGGATAACGTCCGGATTTTTACAACAGATAACATGAGCGTTGCCTCTAAGATGAACGATGCGGTAAACAGCTATGTGTCGGGCAATGGCTCCCTTTCTGAACTCATGCGCGTAAAAGATGATGGTAAGAATGTCAAGTTTTACAGCAAGGAAGGAAAGAACGAGAACTTTGTTACTGAACTGCTGATGCACCTTACCGGAAATATCGATGGGAAGGAACGTACGGTAGTGATGAGTATCACCGGAAATATCGATTTGAAAAAAATCTCTAAGCTTACCAAAGACTTGAACGTGCCTGGAAGTGAGGAATTGAAAAACATCGACAAGAAAAAATCATAAATATGGGAGCAATTAGATATTTGGTTGGTATTGTACTGGCAGCCATGGGAATGCTATCATGTTCTAATGATGCTTCGCTCCAGCAATACCTGGTAGACAAGCAAGATGATGATATGTTCATGAAAATTGACTTGGCTACGAGCTTGTTGCAAGGAAATTCAAGCAATTTCACCCCAGAAGAACAAGCGGTGTTGAATACGGTAAAGAAAATCAACGTCGTAGCGTTTCCGATCAAAGGTGATAATGCGGCAGCGTATGAAGTTGAACGCAAGAAGTTACAGACTATCTTAGCGGATGAGAAGTACCAAACCCTGTTAAAGATGGGTTCAAACAAGCAAGGTGCTAC
>JAWWCH010000454.1:0-2103 GCA_033720575.1 Marinirhabdus sp. | reverse complement strand
CATGTGGAATATATTGTTTGGCTTTATTAAATAGCTTTTTGGTTTCTTTCCCTTGTAATGACATAAGATCTCCTAAGATATTAAATTAACTGAACAATTCAAGCATACTCTTCCTTTGCAAGCTCCAGATACATGAACGTATCTGTATCCTTGATACCTTTAACCTTATAGAGTTTCTCGGTTAAAAAATCCAATAGATGATCTTTATCCTTGCAAACAATTTCCGCAAATAAATCATAACTGCCTGTTAATAATACAAGATAAATCACCTCTTCAAACTCAGAAATTTCATTAATAATCTCTCTTATCCGAGTTCCATCCGCCTTTATCCCGATCATGGCCATTTTTGATCGGCCCATGTACAAAGGGTTTGTAATCGCGGCAATTTGAAGAACACCTTTTTTGAGCATTTTTTGATAGTGAAGCCGCACCTTGCCCGTGGACACCCCCATCCGTTTTGCGATCTGTGCAAAAGGCATACGTCCATCTTTGCGGAGAAATTTTATGATCTGAAGATCAATATCGCTGACTATTTCATTCCCTGGATTTTCTTTTATAACGCTCATTACACAATGCTATCACGATTTACACGTCAAATCAATCGAAAAATGACAATTGGACGAATATCAAGCAAAATTATGAACTTTTTGTTCAATTTTTTCGTAAAATATTCACTATTTGTATTTTTACCGTGCTATCTGATCATATTCATCATAGCCTTACCGGAATTGGAATTAAGTAACACATGGATCATATTATCTCGTTCAATACAACCGAACGGCCTGATCATTAATCCCCAATACGGAGGCAGCCTGATATTTTTATGCAGTTCCCCACCTGGTCAAGGTTTCCAGCTCGGAGATCACCTTCCTGGGAATTGACGATCAACTAGAATCATAGGTGTGCTTTATTCTCGAAGTGATATAAAATTGTTCAGAACTTTCAATGCGTTGGGCGGTTTGGTATATTTCAACACTTACCGTTTCGCCATTCATGTATACAAACTTGATGTTTATGGAAATCCATAATGAGCAAAAAAGAGGAAACACATCCCCTTATCTTTCGATATATCTACCCAAAAATGCGGTATTTTTTGGGTTTTGGGCGTATGATCTATCAGGTTTGGGTTAATCTACGTACCCTCTTGAGCAGCAGGCCCAGTTCTTCATCGGTAATACCAGACACCTATACGACTTGCAATACGGTCACGACTGATTCTCAATTCGAACTGAAACCTTACAGTGGAAAGGTCCCAGACGATATTGACGGCTCCTTATATATCGCACAATGCTTGGGCTCACCTAAGGCTTTCATGGTCGGGGACACTAATATTGTACGCCTGGAGTTTGATGGCACCCGCGTTAAACTCACCAACCGCAGAATGTGGACACCTGCGGCTCTGGCCAAGTTGGAACTGGCCGATACTCAATACCGGTTTGACTTTTTCGGTTTGATGTATCTCTCTCCCGGATTGGGTATGTATTCCTACACTGAAGGGTTGTTTTTACTTCCCGATGGTCGAATTGCCGTGACCAGTGATGTCGATCGCCCATGGATCATTGAACGAGACACACTGCAGGCAGTAACGCCTATTGGGCGCAGGGATGAATGGCTCCCCATGCTGTCAGATTCCGCTGGAGAAGTAATGGGAAATCTTTTCGCAGGATATAACAACTCGCATGCAATGTACACTGACCATCAAACAGGAGAAACATTTCTTGTTAATTATCAAAAAAAACAGCCTAATGGAGAGCATCCTGTTTTTTTGATCCGATGGGATGGGGAGAGCGATTTTGATCGGTGGTTGGTTATCAGAGAAGATGGTGAAGCGATCGAGATCAAACAAAGTATCCACGAGCTTGTTTTTACTCGTGACTATGTACTTCTGGCTGATACGGCATTCGTAGCAGGCACCGAAATGTTCACTCCATGGAAGAGTGCTCCCTTGCCGAGCGCCAAAACAGTAGTATATTTCATTGATCGTCATAAGCTAAATACAAATGAAAATACAGTCATTGCTCGGCAGCTGGAAGTAAACGAAGCTTGTATTCACCTGATAACAGAATATGAAAATCCCAATGATAAGATCACGGCTTATATGCT
>JAWWCH010000453.1:0-2107 GCA_033720575.1 Marinirhabdus sp. | reverse complement strand
TGATGAAATTGCCAACATTTTATTTGGTTCTGCCCAACGTGCCATAGGCCGACAAGCGCGTTTGTACGGTAGGAAGTTTACCATAATTGGCGTGCTGAAAAAGGAGGGCTCATCGTTGTTTGGAGGGTCCCGGGATACGGCGGCGTATCTGCCAGTGAATGCCGTGCGAAAGATCATGGGCGCTAACAATAGAAATTTGACGCCATTTATCGTACTGAAACCTGTTGAAGGGGTAGAAAGTGATGGTTTTATCGCCATGCTGAAGCAGAAGCTGAGAATTGCTCGCGGACTCAAGCCTGACGAGATTGACACCTTTTTTGTAAACGAACTCAAAGGATTTACTGATCTCATTGATAATATAACCGCACAGATGAATATCATTGGCTTGATCATTAGTGGTTTTTCCCTGTTAGTGGGAGGTTTCGGTATTGCCAATATTATGTTTGTGAGCGTGAAGGAGCGTACCAATTTGATAGGCATTCAAAAATCACTGGGGGCTAAAAACCGATTTATTTTATTTCAATTTTTGTTTGAAGCGGTAATTCTTGCGGTCATTGGAGGATTAATTGGCTTGGTGCTCGTTTTTATCGTATCGATTGTAGCATCCTCCTTCACAGGCGATTTCGAGTTTGTGCTTTCCGGGTGGAATATGTTCTTGGGACCAGCGATTTCAGCAGTAATCGGTCTCATTTCAGGAATACTTCCAGCGATTTCGGCATCACGTTTGGATCCGGTGGAAGCTATCCGAACGGGGATGTAATCTGTTCAGCTACAGAATTTCTGCGACTTGCGCATTCACCCATTCCAGGAATTTTTCGTCTTCCGCAGAAAAAGGGTCAGGCGTGTGCGAGTCGATATCAATTTGCCCGATGTTTTTTCCGTCTTTGAATAACGGTACTACGATTTCAGCTTTTACATAAATGCTACAGGCAATATAATTGTCTTGCGCCTTTACGTCAGGCACCACAAAATTTTCATTGCTCACGGCTACTTGTCCGCAGATACCCTTGCCAAATGGAATTTCGGTATGATCGGTGGGTTCGCCTGCAAATGCTTTCAAGTGTAATGTGCGCGTATCATGATTCGCAAAATAATACCCAACCCAGTCGTAATAGCCTAAGCTTTCCTGTAGTAACACGCAGACTTGGGTGAGTCGTTCATCAACTGTGTGTTCGGTATTATGTAGAATGGCTGAAACTTTGGGTTGAAGGTTCTTAAAGGGCATGGTTCTTAATTTTAGACAAATGTATTTCATCTGACGCGGTTATAACAAAATGAAATGCTGTAATTTTGTTAAAAACACATGTGAAAGAACTCTTCAGAAAATATAAGGGTGTAGTTGTATTTCTATTGCTTTTTTCAGGCACGTATCTTGTCTTGAGTCTGGTGTATGCTGGGTATCTCAACTGGTCGGACAACGGAAACTTAGAAGCCGATTTTGTAACCAACTTAGTGGCCCAACAAAGTACCGTGGTGTTGGAGAGTTTCGGATATTTGGCACATATTGAGCCTAACCCTTCGCAACCTTCGATGCAACTGTTTGTAGAAGGTCGATTTTTAGCTAGAATCGTTGAAGGTTGTAATGCCATCAGTGTCATCATACTCTTTATTGCATTTGTGGTGGCATTTTCTGAAACCTTCAAAAAAACAGTGCTTTTTATCTTGGCGGGTACCGCTTTGATTTATGCGGTCAATATTTTGAGAATTGCCATATTGTCCATTTCGCTATATCATTACCCCAAGTACGAACATGTATTGCACGGTGTGGTTTTTCCCGGATTGCTTTACGGAATGGTTTTTTTACTTTGGTTTGTCTGGGTACGATCATTAACTCCAACAACTGCAACCTGATGAACAGAAGTGTAAAAATCATACTTGTAGGTGTTGGAATAACACTCTTGGTGTTACTCCGAATGTTTGAAGAAATTTTGTTCCACGATCCGTTGTTGCCGTTTTTTAAGACGGTTCACACCACATCATCCTTACCAACTATGCACGTGGCAACCGTGATTGGACATGTAATGTTGCGTTTTTTGTTGAATTCCTTGGTTTCCTTAGGAATATTATGGGTGTTGTTCCAGTCAAAAGATATCCTGAAGTTTTCACT
>JAWWCH010000452.1:0-2110 GCA_033720575.1 Marinirhabdus sp. | reverse complement strand
CGAGAAGCACTACGGCATAGGGCTTACGTCTGATTTTCTCGGTGAGTTGTCCACCTTCTTCATATCCCACGTATCCCGGAGGCGCTCCGATGAGTCGAGACACCGCAAATTTCTCCATGTATTCGCTCATATCGATGCGCACCAATGCCGATTCGTTATCGAATAATTCTCTCGCGAGCACCTTGGCCAATTGGGTTTTTCCTACTCCTGTTTGGCCCAAGAAAATAAACGAACCAATAGGCTTGTTAGGATCCTTTAATCCGGCGCGATTTCGCTGTATGGCTTTTACCACCTTCGCAACGGCCTCATCTTGACCAATCACTTTTCCTTTGATTCGGTTGGGCAGTGCTGCCAATTTATTACTTTCGGTTTGTGCAATTCGATTTACAGGAATGCCCGTCATCATAGAGACTACTTCAGCCACTTGCTCTTCATCTACGGTTTCTTTGTGTAAAGCACTATCTTTCTCCCAAGCCTCTTGGGCTTCAGACAATTGTTTTTCTAGATTTTTCTCGTCATCTCTAAGTTTTGCTGCTTCTTCATATTTCTGTTTTTTCACCACAGAATTTTTCAATTCGCGCACCTCTTCGAGATCGGCTTCAATTTTCAATATTTTCTCAGGAACATGAATGTTCGTAATGTGCACCCTTGAACCGGCTTCATCAAGCGCATCGATGGCTTTGTCTGGTAAGAAACGCTCGGTCATATACCGATTGGTCAACGTTACACACGCTTTTAAGGCCTCATCGGTGTATTGTACATTGTGATGCGACTCGTACTTTTCTTTGATATTTTGTAGAATTTCTATGGTTTCTTCCACGGATGTAGGTTCTACTAAAACCTTTTGGAAACGTCTCTCTAACGCTCCATCTTTCTCAATGTACTGTCGATACTCATCTAAAGTAGTTGCCCCAATACATTGTATTTCACCACGTGCTAAGGCAGGTTTGAACATATTACTGGCGTCTAACGAGCCCGTGGCACCACCGGCACCTACAATGGTATGTATTTCATCAATGAACAATATGATATCGTCGTTCTTCTCTAGTTCGTTCATTACGGCCTTCATACGCTCTTCAAACTGCCCACGATACTTTGTACCCGCAACCAAGCTGGCCAAGTCTAAAGTTACCACGCGTTTGTCATACAAGATGCGAGATACCTTTCGTTGCACTATTCGAAGTGCAAGTCCTTCAGCAATCGCACTTTTACCCACACCGGGTTCGCCAATGAGCAGCGGGTTGTTCTTTTTTCTACGACTCAATACTTGTGAAACACGCTGTATTTCGTGCTCACGGCCCACCACAGGGTCTAATTTGCCTTCTTCGGCCTGTGCAGTAAGATCGCGTCCAAAGTTGTCCAAAACGGGCGTTTTTGACTTTTTACTGCCTTTATTACCAGAGGAACTGGCGAATAGATTGTCTTTGTTCTCTTCTTCTCCCGGAGTGTCGTCATCATTCGGAAAACTCTCGGAAGTAGGGGATTCTATATAATCATCATCATTTGCTATCATAAGCTTAAACTGGTCTTTAACACCATCATAATCTACTTTCATCTTGTTCAGCAACTTCGTAGTAGGATCATTTTCATTCCGTAGAATGCACAATAGTAAGTGCGCCGTGTTTATGGAAGAACTTTGAAACAGTTTTGCTTCTAGAAAAGTAGTCTTTAACGCGCGCTCAGCCTGCCGTGTGAGGTGTAGGTTTTTTTTATCGTTCGTATTTGTTCCTGCATTTGGATTGGCAGGACTCAAGATCTCCACCTTCCTGCGTAAATGATTGAGGTCTATATCCAATTCATTCAGAATAGTCACTGCTTTACCGTTGCCATCACGCAATAGCCCCAACATCAAATGTTCGGTTCCTATAAAATCGTGACCCAACCGCAGCGCTTCTTCTTTGCTATATGCGATTACATCTTTTACTCTGGGGGAAAAATTATCATCCATATTATTATCTCCTATCTGTCTAAAAATACTCAAATTTGCAATATCAAGTTCAAAAATGATGCCCTTTCATTACGCTTGTAAGTAAAAGGACGAAAAAACCTGTTAACTGCCAAGAGGAAAATACGATAGTTATCAACGATTCGGTACTAAATATTTGTTAAT
>JAWWCH010000451.1:0-2113 GCA_033720575.1 Marinirhabdus sp. | reverse complement strand
TTCCCACAGCACATAGGGGAATGAAACAATAAATCCTGCGGTAATGGACGTCCATATATGAGCCGAAAACTGACCCGCCATGGTTCTACTCTGAACGCGAAAGGGGAGTTCAGTAAAGCAAAAGCTATCGAACCCTATAAGTTTAGCTGCTTTGCACAATATTTTATAGGTGGGGAAGTCGGCCCGTTTCGGAGCAAAGATGATGCCTTCAAAAATCAGTTCCTTAAAAACAAATGCCAAGGTACCCGCGATGACAACGGCAATGGTAGCGCGAATCAGGTGCCAACGTAACTCCTCGAGATGGTCTAGAAAAGACATCTCTCTTCCCGGAGATATTTTTTTTTGTCTGGCCATTAAATAATGCCTTCTTTGGTCAGATTATGGATGTGTACCACACCAGAATACACGCCTTTATTTTCGGCTAGAATTTGTGTGATCCCATGTTTGTCCATGAGTTCCATAGCTTCTACCGCCATAGCATCATTGCTGACCCGTTTTGGATTGGCGGTCATAATATCTTTGGCAGTAAGCCCTGAGATGTTATCCTTATTGGCCAACATTCTCCGTAGATCACCGTCGGTAATGATACCTACAATTTTTTGATCTTCTACCACTGCAGTCACACCAAGAAGTTTTTCTGAAATTTCAACGATGACTTTTTTGATATCGGTGTCGGGATGTACTTGGGGTTTTTCATTTAAAGAGGTAAGATCACTTACACGCAGGTATAGTTTTTTTCCCAAAGATCCTCCCGGGTGGAATCTTGCAAAATCATTGCTTGAGAAGCCACGCAAATCAAGCAGTGCCATGGCTAGTGCATCGCCAATCACCAATTGGGCGGTAGTGCTTGTAGTGGGTGCCAAATTGTTGGGACATGCTTCTTTTTCAACATAGGCATGCAACACAAAATTGGCCTGTTGCCCCAGAAACGACTCACGATTTGAGGTAATGGCCATAAGGGTATTTCCTCTGCCTTTGATTAATGGTACCAAGACTTTGATTTCAGGGGTGTTTCCACTTTTTGAAATACAGATCACAACATCGTCTTTCAAAATGGTTCCCAAATCGCCATGGATGGCATCTGCCGCGTGCATAAAAATAGCAGGTGTTCCAGTTGAATTCAACGTGGCAACGATCTTGGTCGCAATATTTGCGCTTTTACCAATACCCGTAATCACTACTCTGCCTTTAGAATGATACACCGTTTCAACGGCTTCGGCAAATTCTTCATCGACCAATTCTGCCAGGTGCATGATGGCTTTGCTTTCGGTTTCAATGGTTTGTTTCGCGACCGATATTATTTGAGAGGTTCTATTCAAAATTTGCACATTAATAAGTTTGCAACTGTTTCAGAAATTAGTATATTTAGTATGACAATACGTATTTACTACTATTGCCACAAGATACAGGTAAAAGATACAGGTTTACCATAATGGTTGCAAAATTACAATTGTTCCCCTGTTTACACAATTATAATTCAAACCAATAACAACGTAACAAATATAATATTAGCAGCGTGGGTGAAATCGATTTATACGCAGCACTCAAAAAGTACTTTGGTTTTTCGAAATTTAAAGGGCTTCAAGAAGAAGTGGTGAAGAGCGTGTTGGCAAAAGAAAACACTTTTGTAATCATGCCGACAGGAGGGGGCAAGTCTTTATGCTACCAACTCCCTGCACTCATGCAAGCAGGAACTGCTATTGTTGTCTCTCCCCTCATCGCATTAATGAAAAACCAGGTAGATGCTCTTCGTGCCATCTCGTCTGAAGACGGTATCGCACATGTGCTCAATTCCTCATTAAACAAGTCTGAAGTAAAGCAGGTAATGAGTGACATAGAAAATGGCGTCACCAAACTACTGTATGTGGCACCAGAATCACTGACCAAGGAAGAATATGTTTCGTTTCTGCAGCAACAAACCATTTCATTCGTAGCCATTGATGAGGCACACTGTATTAGTGAGTGGGGTCATGACTTCCGACCTGAATACCGCAATCTCCGCAAAATTATAAAACGCATAGGTGATGATATTCCAATCATAGGCCTTACAGCCACGGCCACCCCCAAGGTACAAGAAGATATTCTTAAGAATTTGGGAATACAAGATGCCAAC
>JAWWCH010000450.1:0-2118 GCA_033720575.1 Marinirhabdus sp. | reverse complement strand
TTCGGACACGATGCCCGTACCATCCCCGATATCATCCACCACGGCTTTCAAATCGAAATTGACCGGGGTTCCAAGAGGAACGTTTAATGTGATTGTACCACTTTCTGAGCCATCAATAGGAATGTCTGCCACGGTTTGGGTTTGCCCCACAAGAACATTATCGATATAGAATGCTATGGGCGTGTTTGCCGGCAAGAAGGCGGTACTGTTTACATTGAACACGGTGTAATTGACATTTATATCTCGGTTTTGACACAGTACTCCCAGGTTATCAATTACTATTGTGGCATCAGGTATCTCAGAGTTTACGCTAGTAATCAAGTTATTGACCATCACGAAATCCTGATTCGAGGTTAAATTAATGGTTATTTCGGTACTTCCAGGCATAACTATGCCTTCCAAATCGTACACGTCGAGGTCCATATTGTACAGGTCATTGGCCCCGGTATATGAATTGGTTCCATTGAAAGCATTATTTCCAGGGTTTAAGGGTGGATTATCAATAAGTACACCCTCAATAAGCAAAGTTTCATTATTTGCGATACCTTGATCACCTTCCCACGCTAGAAATCCTATTTTGGCTAAATCATCTGTTGCAACATCAATATTGTTCAGCACAATCTCTAAACTGTTATTTGATGCAGAAACGAAATCCAATCCATCAAACAAGCTAATTTGATTCAGCGTTAACGATAAATCTTCATAAATAACAATAATACTCCATCCACCAAAATTGGTTCCACCACTACAATACGCGCCAATGACTCCTGTAAGATCGAGTTCAGAAAGGGTGTAAAGCCCACTACCTCCGGGACCAACTATATTAGATACGTCTGCGTACGCGGCAAAATATTCTAAGCCCGTACCCGCCACAAGACTAAATTGCCTAGAGGCTGTAACCGGAATGCCGTTTAGTTCAACATCAAAATCGCCACTACCAGGCCCAGACCAATACAAGTGTGCAGATTCAAAAGTTTGTCCTGGCAAAAGTGCATAGTTAGCACTACTTTGGGTTAGAATGGTACAAGGAGCGCCCGCACCATTTTCGGCAGTATTTAATGTATTTCCAAAGGCTGTAAAGTCAAGCCTACCGTTAAATTGCTGAAACAAATCAACAGGTTGAGAAAACAGTACGGCAGGAAAAAGAAGTAGAAGAAGTAGAAGTTTTTTCATATCGCTTTTAAATAATTGTGGAAAATAAGAAATATTTGGGAAAACTGCTGACATTATGCGTAATAGATATATAAATCAACCTTCTTCAAATTTTCATTGCCAATACTGAAATCCGTATCTTTGCGCACTTAGAATCAAGGAATACACCATTAGATATAATGAAATTGGAAAAACCAATACCACATTTAGATCAAGACGGGGACGACCATTTAGGCGCTGCCCCACACACCCCATTGCGCAGTGATGCCTTTGAAATGAGTGACATCGAGAAAATTGCAAGCATCAAAAAGGATGTCCAAAACATCATGGAAACATTGGGATTAGATCTTACCGATGATAGCTTGAAAGGAACTCCAAACCGAGTAGCTAAAATGTTTGTTCAAGAAATTTTTGGAGGATTACACCCAGACCGTAAGCCCAAGGCCTCTACGTTTGAAAACAAGTACAAATACGGTGAAATGTTGGTTGAAAAAAACATCACCCTGTATTCTACCTGCGAGCATCATTTGCTTCCTATTGTTGGTAAGGCACATATTGCCTATATTTCTAACGGTACAGTTGTGGGACTGTCAAAGATGAACCGAATTGTTGACTATTTTGCCAAACGCCCACAGGTTCAGGAACGACTTACAATGCAAATTGTCAAGGAGTTGCAGACGGTCTTGAAAACGGAAGACGTAGCTTGTGTCATTGATGCAAAGCACTTATGCGTGAACTCAAGAGGTATTCGCGATATTGATAGCAGTACCGTAACCAGTGAATTTGGCGGAAAATTCAAGGAAGCAGAAACCCGAAGTGATTTTTTAGATTATATCAATTTAAGAACCGACTTCGAAGGCGTTTAAACAGATCATCCCATTCTTTCAATTGACACACTCTCATGAGCCTATACAAAACACAGAACATTACGCTTTATAATTCAATTACCAAACAAAAAGAAGAATT
>JAWWCH010000449.1:0-2141 GCA_033720575.1 Marinirhabdus sp. | reverse complement strand
AGGCAATCAAACTCACCTTGTCTCGAGTAGGACGAATCGCTCTGAATGGAAGAATTTTAGGCATTATTATGAGGAATGTTTATGAAAATTTTTTCGTTCCAAGTCAAGTCACCTTCTTTTCTAGTTAGAACAGATGAGAACCAACTTTTATATATGTTCATATCAGAGACCGTGCAAAATTCAATGAAATATCTTCCAGGTTCGTCTACTATAAAGGAATAGGGGAAATTGTAATCAACATTGGCTCTTATTCTTGTGTTGTCCAAATCTTTAAATGAAGTATGCCTTGAATCCATTGTATAAACTTCCTTTTCCACAGCATTTGATTCAACACTTATAATTCTATCATTTAATTGCATGTTGTTCAATTTGAAAATTCTGATAAACGTACATGGCTTACCATTTTTTCGATATTTCAAACCCAATTCTCTGTTGCCAATATTTTTTACATTGACGTTTAAATTGACCAATATTGATCCTTCACCAAAATCATAATTTTCAATTCGATCAATTTTTATTGAAAGTCCGGCTTTATTTTGTTCGGTTATAAATCTATGTATCGCCCAAAAGGCACCAATTATTATGGCGACAATCGTTAATATATCAATAGTGCTTGATAAATAATTAGTCATTCGTTTAATTTCAATTTTTTATTGAAACATTTTAGCAACGGTTTCTGCCTTTCTGCTTTCTGAATAATCATAGAAACCTTCGCCACTTTTGACGCCTTTTTTACCCGCCATAACCATGTTTACGAGTAGGGGGCAAGGTGCGTACTTCGGATTTTTAAAGCCGTCGTACATCACATTTAAGATGGAAAGACAGACATCCAATCCGATGAAATCAGCCAACTGTAGTGGTCCCATGGGGTGCGCCATTCCAAGCTTCATTACCGTGTCAATTTCTTCTACACCAGCAACCCCGTTGTATAAGGTTTCAATGGCTTCGTTGATCATGGGCATCAAGATACGATTGGCAACAAACCCAGGATAATCATTCACCTCTACGGGCACTTTCCCCAATTTTTCGGAAACTTCTTTTACCGTTTCATAGGTTTCAGCGCTGGTACTATATCCTTTAATGATTTCCACCAACTTCATGATGGGAACCGGATTCATGAAGTGCATCCCTATTACCATTTCAGGTCGCGATGTTGCTGCTGCGATTTTGGTAATGGAAATAGAGGAGGTGTTACTCGCTAGAATGGTATCGTCAGGACAAAATTTATCGAGATCTTGAAAGATCTTCAACTTCAGATCCACATTTTCGGTAGCAGCTTCAACCACGAGACTTGCGTACTCTACACCATCTTCGAGATTGGTGTAGGTAGTGATGTTTTTAAGCGTACGTTCTTTATCTGCCTCACTGATGGTTTCTTTGGCTACCATTCGATCTAAATTCTTGGTAATGGTAGCGATACCTCTATCTAGGTTGGTTTGAGAAACGTCAATAAGTTGAACTTTATAGTCTTTTTGAGCGAAGGTGTGGGCAATTCCGTTGCCCATGGTACCTGCTCCTATAATTGCTACATTTTTCATATTTGGTATCTGTTGTTGAGGTTGAAGTATTCGAGTTTAACTTTTTTATTTTATGCAAGCTGTTTAAAATTCTTGATGATCTGCATAGCCACGGTAAGGGCCTCGGCACCTTGTACGAGTGAAACCACTGGTGTGGTTTGGTTTGCAATAGCATCGGCAAAGGCGTCTAGTTCATCTAAGATGGCGTTGTTGCCATCAACCGTTGGATTGTCAAAATAGATCTGCTTTTTGACACCTTCAGCATTGGTAAGAATCATGGCAAAATCTTCTGGAACCTTTGGCGCATCCTTCATTTTTACCACTTCGCATTTTTTGTCGAGAAAATCTACCGAGATGTAGGCATCTTTCTGGAAGAAACGTGCTTTCCGCATTTTCTTCATGGATATACGGCTTGCTGTGAGATTGGCCACGCAGCCATTTTCAAATTCAATACGGGCATTGGCGATGTCTGGTGTATCTGAAATGACTGAAACGCCACTTGCATTTATATGTTTTACCTTTGATTGTACTACGCTTAGGATGGCATCAATATCATGAATCATTAAATCGAGCACTACGGAAACATCCGTTCCACGCGGATTGAATTCGGCCAAACGGTGCGCT
>JAWWCH010000448.1:0-2150 GCA_033720575.1 Marinirhabdus sp. | reverse complement strand
TGTGAAGGGTGCAGCGTGAAGTGGGGAGCGTATTGTGCGGCAACCAATTAACGACCAACAATCGAGAACTGACAATTACACTCTAATCACAAAATGTTCTTTTCTCTGTTCCCTTCGGAAGAACACCAGTCCCCAATGAAAGGTGTCTATGCTTACCGTAACTTTTGGGTGGCGGACGATTTCCTGCCAAGCTTCCGTCATTTCCTTGCTCCAATAGATATCGTCAAAAATCAGTACCGAATCTGCGTGTACGTGTCCGAGTAGGGCCTTAAAATTAAAGAGTGTTGCTTTTTTGCTGTGGTTGCCATCAATGTACACCATATCGAAGGTTGTGGTACCGGCCTGTTGGAAAAAATCAGTAAAACTTGAATTCGCAATGTGAAGATCGTCAAACTGAAATGCACCCAAGTATTCTTTCGCCTTTTCCGAAGTTGCCGAACAACCTTCAATACTTATAATTTTTGCTTTTGGAGCCCCCATGGCCATCGCCGCCGTTCCCATTCCTAGGGAGGTGCCTAATTCCAATGCATTTTTTGGTTGGAAATAACGACTTAGTCGAAATAGCAGCCGTTGTCTTTTAGGTGAAATACCCGCGTGTTTGGCAATGTCTGAAACCTTCCTCTGGTTGCTATCGAATACTCTAGAGCCTGCTCCAAAGTCGGTAACTGTTATGGTAGCCCCATCATTTTTGAGACGCTGACGATGTGTGGCAAGTGTTTTGTATTCTGTATACTTTGTTGAATTATAAAAGCACTTTATGAGCAGGTCGTAGACAAAAGGCGAATGCACCCCGTGCTGGTTTGTAGAACGGAGTAGAAATGATAGATATGACGTTATTTGGTATATCATTGATAGTCTCAAATACTTCGTGGTTTTTGTTCGAATCCAACTGAGATATCCAATTCACTATGCGGTGAGTGACCTTTCCACTGTACTCGAGGAGACCTGTAATTAGACCTTTTTACCCTTCCAATTTTTCACTCAGCTCAAACCACCGCATTTCTTTTTCTTCAATGGCGTCTATAATTTCTTGGAGTTTTATCGATTGCTTGTCAATTTCATCACCGTCCCAATTTTCGGTGGCAAACTTATTCTGAAGGGCTTCCCGCTCCTTTTCCAGTTTTGCGATTTCCTTTTCCAGTCGGCTGTGCTCTTTCTGTTCATTATAGCTCAACTGTGCCTTCGAGCTGTCTTTTTTCCAATCGTTCTTGGGCTTGCTTTCGGTAGGTTCTTTTTTCTCTTGTGGCGCACTATCTTCATATGCGCGGTAATCACTATAATTGCCCGGGAAATCCTGAATGACACCTTCGCCTTGAAAAACAAAGAGGTGGTCTACAATCTTATCCATAAAATAACGGTCGTGGGAAACCACTAATAAACAGCCTGGAAAATCCAATAAAAAGCTTTCAAGCACATTCAACGTAACAATATCCAAGTCGTTCGTGGGCTCATCCAGGATCAAAAAATTCGGGTTTTGAATCAGCACGGTACAGAGGTACAAACGTTTTCGTTCACCTCCACTCAATTTCTCCACGAAGTCGTATTGCTTTTTACGATCAAATAAAAACCGCTCCAGAAGTTGTTGTGCTGAAATCTGTCTCCCTTTTTTCAGCGGAATGTAATCTCCAAAATCACGAACTACGTCAATAACTTTCTGACCGGGTTTAATCGTGATTCCCTTTTGGGTGTAGTATCCAAATTTCACGGTTTCACCAATTACCACTTTACCGGTATCGGGTTTCAACTGCCCTGTGAGCATGTTCAAAAAAGTAGATTTTCCGGTACCGTTCTTACCAATGATCCCGACCCGTTCTCCCTTCAGAAAATTATAGTCGAATTTGGTAAACAGTTTCTTATCGCCATAACTTTTTGACACATTATGGAGCTCAACCACCTTAGTGCCCAAGCGCTCCATGTTCAGTTCTAATTGAATCTCATGATCATTCCTGCGTTGGTGGGCTCTACTTTTTATTTCGCTGAAATCATCAATCCTGCTCTTGCTCTTCGTGGTACGGGCTTTGGGTTGCCGGCGCATCCATTCCAATTCTTTTTTATAGAGTTTTTTTGCCTTTGCTGTTTCAGTGGCTTCGTTTTCAATACGGGCATCCCTTTTATCTAGATAATAGCTGTAATTGCCTTTGTAACTATAG
>JAWWCH010000447.1:0-2153 GCA_033720575.1 Marinirhabdus sp. | reverse complement strand
CCGCGCTGAAATTTGCACAAGCTAGGCTGAGTCCGCCAACCTTTGCCCAGATCGCCAGTGAAGCGGCACTCAACACGCCACAGAGCTATTTTGACGAAGTGATAAGCGAATACAAAGATAGACGTGATACCCTAATTCGTTTATTGGAAGAGATTCCCGGGGTAAAAGTTGGGCATCCCAAAGGAGCTTTTTATTGCATCGCTCAGCTCCCTGTTAAAGACAGCGACGCTTTTGCACAATGGCTCCTGGAAGAGTTCGATGTAGATGGTGCCACAGTTATGGTAGCCCCCGCTGCCGGTTTTTATTCGAGTGAAGGGGTTGGGAAGAATCAAATTAGGATCGCTTATGTCTTGCAAAAAGAGAGTTTGATTAAAGCTGTACACATTTTAAAAGCTGCTTTAGAAGTATATCGCGACTAATGCGAATTGAAACCAACAAATCTTTAAAATCCTTCAATACTTTCGGTATTGACGTCGCTGCTGAACGCTTTGTTTCGGTCAACACCGTCGATGAATTAAAGCAAATCCTTTCTGAACACGGCCAAGAGCCACTATTTATCTTAGGAGGCGGCAGTAATATGCTGCTTACCAAAACCGTAGAGAGGTTGGTGATACATCTCAATTTAAAAGGAATCACCACGGTTTCAGAAAAAGATGACCATGTGCACTTACAGGTCATGGCAGGAGAGAATTGGCACGAATTTGTACTCTACTGCATTGCTCATGGGTATGGCGGAGTTGAAAACATGTCACTGATTCCAGGAAATGTGGGGACGGCACCCATTCAGAATATAGGGGCGTACGGCGTAGAGATCAAAGACACCTTTGTGAAATGTACAGCTGTAGACCTTGCTACGGGAGCTGAAAAAGTATTCACAAAAGCGATGTGCGAATTTGGCTATCGAAATTCCATTTTTAAAAATCAAGTAAAGGGTCAGTATATTATTACCAGTGTTACTTTCGAATTGACCAAGAAGCATCATAAGTTGCATACCGATTATGGTGCGATACAATCTTCATTGGAGGAAAAGGGCATATCTCAACCCACCATTTCAGATATCTCAAACGCAGTGATCGCCATCCGAAAATCCAAGTTACCCGACCCGGCGGAACTTGGAAATAGCGGTAGTTTTTTCAAAAATCCCGTTCTGGATGCTGAAACATTTCAAACCTTTCGCAGAGCGCATCCCAACGCCCCATTTTACGAGGTATCCCCTAATGAATTTAAGATCCCAGCCGGTTGGCTCATTGAGCAAGCGGGATTCAAGGGCAAACGTTTTGGTGATGCTGGAGTGCACAAAAACCAAGCGCTGGTACTGGTGAACCACGGTAAAGCTACGGGAGAAGATATTTGGAATTTAGCATTAAAAATCCAAGCCCAGGTACAAGACCAATTTGGTATTTATATTGAACCGGAAGTAAATGTCTTTTAACTATTGAAGAAAGCCATCAACCACGTGTAACACACCATTTGTTCCCTGCACATCACTTTTTCCTACGCGTACAGATTGGTTATCCAACGGATTGGTAATCTTAATTTCGTCACCATCCATGGTGGCCACCAGCTTCTTTCCACTAAGCGTAGTCAACGTTAACTTTGAATTCTTTTGAATTTCTTGAACCATGTCTGCAGACGAAATTGTTCCTTGCACGATATGCATGTTGAGTAAGGAAATCAGCGCCTCTCGTTGACCGGGGTCTGTCACGATATTCTTTCCTTTGGGCAATGCTTCAAAAACCTCGTTCTTGGGCGCCAGAACCGTATATTCTTGACTTAGGTCACTGAGATTTGACATGAGTCCGGCGGTGACCAAGGCTCGTGAGAATTGACTTATATCTTTATTCAGCATAAGCTTATTCATGATTGCATTCGAGTTGTCTTTCTGCTCCTGGGTGAGCGTTTTTGGCTCACGCTGCTTCATTTCTACCTTTTCCTCTTTCTCTTTTGTAATCGTTTCTTCAACACGGTTTTCTTTTGCATCGTCCTTACAAGAGATGGTTACGGTTGCAATGGTGAAAAATGCTAAGATAAAGGCAAGTGTTTTCATAGTGCTTGTATAGTTTATTAGGCTAAAATTAATTAAATTTTTCAGGCATCCGCGATAAAGATTGTATTTTTGCACTAGAATAACAAATCATGAAAATTTTACTGAT
>JAWWCH010000446.1:0-2156 GCA_033720575.1 Marinirhabdus sp. | reverse complement strand
GCAGAGTATTTCCAAGGTTTTTACCTTGGCCATGGCATTCGCCAATCAGGGGAATGCACTGTGGAAACGCGTAGACGTAGAACCTTCGGGTAATCCTTTTAATTATCTTGCCTTACTGGAACAGGAAGAAGGCATTCCTAGAAATCCGTTGATCAATTCTGGCGCCATCGTAGTAGCAGACTGCCTTCTGTCTACCTATGACGACCCAAAAGCTGAATTGTTGAAGTTTGTGCGTCAACTGGCCAATGATGAAGACATTCATTACAACAGCAAAGTTGCCGCTTCCGAAATGGAGAGCGGTTTTACCAATTTCTCAATTGCAAACTTGCTAAAGAGTTTTGGAAATTTAGCCAATCCCGTGGAAGACGTACTCGATTTTTATTTTCACCAGTGTAGTCTTGAAATGACTTGCGAACAATTGAGCAATGCGTTTTTTCCTTTTGCCAATAGAGGCGTCTGCATGACCAGCAACACTCGCTTGACTGCTACCCAGGCGAAGCGTATCAACGCCATCATGCTCACCTGCGGGTTTTACGATGAAGCAGGTGAATTTGCCTTTGAAGTTGGATTACCGGGAAAAAGCGGCGTTGGTGGTGGTATAGTGGCCTTACTCCCAGGAGAGTTTATCATTACTACTTGGTCTCCCGGACTCAACGCAAAGGGAAATAGCTATTTAGGGATGTTGGCCCTCGAAAAATTCACCTCAATGACAAAAGCATCCATATTTTAATTATGCCAAACCTATCCCCAGATAAACATACGATACTCATCCTTGGCGCCAGTGGTTTTATTGGAAACGCGCTATACAAAGAGTTGCTTTCGTATTTTAAAACCTATGGCACGTATTTCAGGCAAGAAGGTAATTATGGTGACAACCAAGTGTTTTTTAAATATGATGCGGCTAATCAAGATATCCACCCTATTCTTGAACAGACCCAACCTACCGTTATCATCTCGGCGCTAGACGGTCCTCACGATGCGGTCTTGACAGCCCATAGAGATATTGCCCAATATGTTCAATCTCATCATTATTCTAGAATTTTGTATCTATCAAGCGTTCACGTTTTTGACGCCAAAAGAGATCATCCTTCTTACGAAAATGACACGCCAAAAACGGATAGTGACTTTGGAAAACACAAGCTAGCGATTGAGCAATTGTTATTGGAACAGATACCAGCGCAAACTACCATATTGCGTTTGCCATTGGTGTTGGGAGTGAATGCGCCCAGAATCGTACAATTGATTCAGGCTAGTAAGCATAAGGCCGCCTACGAGGTCTATCCCAACTTAGTGGTAAGCGTAACCACAGTTGATAAAATTGCGCAACAAGTTCATTTTATCATCAATCAGGATTTAGACGGAATTTACCACCTTGCTTCTGAAGATGTGATTCACCATAATGATTTGATTGCGGAACTCTGTGAAAAAATCACAGATGAACCACCGCTTTTCAAAAACGTATATCAACGTAACGAAGATTCCTATTTAGCCATACTTCCGAAGATCAACCCACTTCCACCATCGTACCGAATAACCATTGCCGAGGTAATAGATGATTGCACATTGAAAGAAGAAATTAGTACCTTTAGGTCTTAACTAGAACAGCTAAAAATAAAACGTATGAAAGCCTATAATGAATCAGAAATTCAACAGAAATTGAAGGACCATGAGGGTTGGGAATACAATGAAAACGCCATTCATACGGCATTTGAGTTTGAAAATTTCAAAGAAGCCTTCACCATCATGACGCGAATCGCTTTTGAAGCGGAACGACTTGGTCACCATCCTGACTGGTCCAACGTCTATAATCGATTGCATATTTCTTTGAGTACACACGATGCTGACGGAGTCACCGACAAAGATTTTGAATTCGCTTCAGTGATTGATCAGCTCATTGGCTAAAAACTGCGCCTTCTCTTCATTTTACAAGGGAGAATGGAACCTTTTTTATCGTGATTAGACCAAAAGAATTTTCTAAAAACTATAAAGAGAATTTAGTATAATTGCAAAGCAAAAAACAGTAAACGAAACGAACTATGGGAAGAGCTTTTGAATTTAGAAAAGCAAGAAAAATGAAACGTTGGGCCGCTATGTCTAAGGCATTTACGCGCATTGGGAAAGATATTGTGATGGCGGTTAAAGAAGGCGGTCCCGAT
>JAWWCH010000445.1:0-2156 GCA_033720575.1 Marinirhabdus sp. | reverse complement strand
CCGTATACAATCCCAATGGGTTGATGGGTTATGATACCCTTTCCGCCTTGTGGCAACTCGCGTTCTTCATCTTGTAATTCTTCAGCACCTGTTTTCGCCGTATAGTCACAAATTCCTGCGCAGAGTTTTACTTCTTGAAATCCTTGTTTGATCACTTTTCCCATTTCTTGCGTCATGAGTTTGGCGAACTCCTCGCGGCGTTCCATGAGGCCCTCCCCTATTTTTTGAATCACCATTCCACGTTCATCAAGCGATTTCATACGCCAATCCAAGAAAGCCTCGTGACACGCATCAATGGCGTCTTCAACTTCGGCATCGGTCATATATGTATATTCCTTTATTGTTTCTTCTGTTGCCGGATTAATGGTTCTAAATCCGCCTTTTATTTGTCTCTTCTCCATAATTTTTATCCGTTTGGTATTAATTCTCTAGTTTCTGCTTCATAATCTATATACCCCTCTTTTCCTTGGGTATAAAAGGTGTCTTTGTCCCAGCCACTGGTATCTACTTCTTCACGAAAACGACCTACTAAATCTGGATTCGATATAAACAGTTTCGCAAAGGCCACCAAATCGGCATCGCCATCGCGAATCACTTTATTTCCAGTAGATTGTGTGAATCCCGTATTGATCATCAAATTACCATCGTACATGGGTCTATAGCGCTTGGCAATATTCGGTTCGGCATGTGGTACCTCAGTCACGTCTGTAAATGGCTCCGACAGATGGATATATGCCAAATTATAATCGTCATTGAGCTTTTTGATGATATAGTCGAAGGTCGGAATTGTATTTTCAGTAACCTCCATTCCGAAGACTCCGTGTAACGAAGGATTGAATCGCGCTCCTATTTTTCCTTCAGGAAACACTTCTTTGATGGCGTCTAAAGTTTCAAAAAAGAAACGTGCGCGGTTCTCTATGCTACCGCCATATTCATCTGTTCTTTTATTGCTGAAATCACTAAAAAACTGGTGGAAAAGGTACCCATTCGAGGAATGTATTTCAATGCCATCAAATCCTGCTTCAACAGCATTCTTTGCCGCTTGTACAAATTCGTTCTGGGTGGTTTTAATATCTTCTTTGGTCATAGCTTTTGGTGTGACCGTATCTTTTTGTCCGTCGGGCGTAAATACCTTCTCTTCTGGATTTATGGCCGACGGCGCCCATGGTAATGTTCCATTGTGGAAATCGGGATGTGAAATTCTGCCCACATGCCAAAGTTGAATAAAGATTCTTCCACCAGCATCGTGTACCGACTTAGTTACTTTTTTCCAGCCCTCCACTTGTTCTTTGGAATGTATTCCCGCTGTATAAATGTAGCCAACTGCACGTTCTGAGACTTGCGAACCTTCGGTGATGATAAGGCCCGCCGTTGCACGTTGTGTATAATACGGAACATGAAGATCTTCCGTAGGTGCGGTATGTTTGTTTTTGGCCCTACTTCGGGTCATGGGTGCCATAACCACCCGATTGGGTAATTTGAGATCACCCAGTTGTATGGGCTGTAGTAATGGTTGTGCGTCTTTTTTCATAGTTGTCTTTCTTTTTCTTTAAAGGTACAGTCTAGAGTTGTTAAAAAGTCCACCTCAAGCTACAGCTAGACGTTAAAGATTGTTAAAACAAAAAAAAAGACGCCACCAAAGGTAGCGTCTCACATAACTGGGAAGTTGATTGTTAATCGTTATCAACAATTTTCACCTCTCCTTTATCGGTGATTTCAAATTTCTCTTTTTTTACCACACTTCTAAAATTAGAGGAGCGTCTGTAATTATCTTGGAAATCGGCATGGGGTTTCTTTTTGTTCTGTTCCATATCAATTGTTTTTTTAAATTTTGGAAGTTAAAGCTATTGAAAAAAATCCAACTAAAAACTAGTAGTAGATTAATTCTCAAAACTTTAACGTGTTATTCGTCTTCCTCTCGGGTTGTAATTCGTTCTTCTGTGTTCTCAAATCGCTGTTGCATTCGGTCCATCGCATCAGCAATTTCCTTTTTCTTTTTGTTGTCAGCTGTCATCATTTTTCGTTTTTAAAATTTCCGTTAAATGCGAAGTCTTTCTGCGGCTTCCGCTCACGCATGATTTTTGTTTCTTCATCCTGTAGATCTTCAGGCAGCGTATCTTCATCGCCACCATAGTGGCCTAATGCTATGGCTGTTG
>JAWWCH010000444.1:0-2164 GCA_033720575.1 Marinirhabdus sp. | reverse complement strand
TTCTTCGTAATATTTCAGTGGTAAATCTGGCACCTTTTGGAGGTCGTAATGAACCCCCAGCAACTGTGTAAGGCGGGCTCGTAAGAATTCGCTAGAGGCAGCTTGGGCCTTATTGATGCCCAATTGTAACTTTTCAGGAATGTTTGATTGCGGTTCGTTCAAATAATAGTGTTTTCCCATTTCCACTGCCACTAAAAAATAGGTCGCATATGCCTTTTCAAAATCGTCGTATGCCAACTTTTCATAGGCTTTAGCCAATTTTTGAAAGGTATCTAAATCTTGTTGATTTTTTAGGTGGTACCGCAACATGCGCTTATAGGCTTCGCAGGCCATAATTACCCAATCTCGTTGTTCAGACAAGGTCAGCGCCTGCAAATAGTTTGAATAGGCTATAGAATCTGACGCCTTATCAACTTGTTGCGCCAAAATACGATCACCGGTCCAGATTTGGTACAGGCCTTTTTTGAAACTCTCGGCAGGAGTTTGTGAGGGTACTTCAGCAATTTCTCCTTCCGTTAGAAAACCAAACTGCCAATTGAGATATTGGGCAATAAACGGATCTGATAGACCGTCTGGGTCATATCGATCTAACGCGAAGGTTCGTATATGGTCGAACTGAACCTGTTCCGATGGCCGAAGCTGACCCAAACCGGTTTGCACGATGAGAATACAAATACAAACTGCAACTTTTCTCAATAAAAAACGCTTTTCGATTAGTAGATTCTATCTTGGCATATTCTCGTAAATATGGCATTTTGTAAATCTGGTGGGAGGGCCTCGGTAGTAGTGATCACATCCAAGATGTCTCCTTTCAGCAGCTCGGGGATGGTGATGCTCATTTGAGAATTGGTTTGATCCACATCACTATTAGATTCATTCATTTTTATCAGTAGAACAGGCGTACCTGATTTAGTATCTGTAGGCGGATAGAATTGTAAGGCGTCTATGTCATAATTTTGTCCCCCCAAACGTCGTACGGTAATATTGCTTACCTTGATATCGAAGTAAGTGGAATCGTTCTGAGAAGCAGCGTCAAGATGTGCCCCAATTGCCATTACGCCCTTCATATCACCAAAAGTAGAGTTTTTCAGCATGGGTGCCACGTAAATGGTTTGTAGATCGGACTTGGATTGTGTTGTATCGTCTAGGTGAATGTTCAAAACGAAATTACGTTCTGCACCTTCATAATCGGGATAGTCTTCACAAGATGTAGGCTCTGGTTCTTCACCGCACCAATCACAGCACGATTGCAACATTAGTATGGGGATCAATAGTAACGAACAAAAAATTAGATGTTTCATGGTGGTTGGTTTTAGTACAATCAAAAATGAGATAAATTGAATTCTCTAGAAATACCCACTATTGGGTATTTATGCCGGTGTCAATCCAGTGTTATGTGAATTGAAGTTCCGGTGAAAATTGGATAGCTCTAAGGTAGTGGGAAGTATTTTGATGTGCAATGTTATGCAACAGAATCTTTGATACATAAAGGATGACGCCTTATCGCGTTAACACGTATTTTGCTGCCAACAAAATAAGGAAAAATGCAACAAAACCTAACAATACCCAAATGTTGCCCTTGTAGTGCTTGCGGTGCAATTTCTTGTCCTTTCTATAACTTATGGTTATGAAAATCACAAATGCCACAAAGAATAAAATAGCAAAAACAAGCTGTCCGGTAGAGATCATGTGTCTTTTATAAATCTACTGCAAAAATACAATTTTTAATAGATGGTTTGGTTGAAAAGTTTATGGAGTACTGTAACTCCTAAGTAGATCAGTTTTTTATTTTTACAAATGAAAAAAAGCACTTTAATTCTAGAAGAGTATAAACTTTGAACCATGAAACAAAAAATTGACGCTGTACATGCATTTCATTCGGCATTCGGATTAGGAATAAAAAATGAACCCACTGCTAATTTGGGGGTGAAGAAGAATTTACTTCGCTATGAACTGATGCGTGAAGAGAATGAAGAATATTTGGAGGCCGCCAACAATGATGATATGGTTGAAGTAGCAGATGCTCTGGGTGATATGCTCTATATTTTATGCGGAACTATTATTGAGCACGGGATGCAGCATAAGATCGAAGAGGTTTTTGATGAAATTCAATCAAGCAATATGAGTAAACTGGGATCAGATGGCAAACCCATTTACCGCGAAG
>JAWWCH010000443.1:0-2168 GCA_033720575.1 Marinirhabdus sp. | reverse complement strand
GCGGCACTTCCCACCGTAGTAGGATTACTTTTGTAGATGGCGAGCTCTAAAAACCCGGACGAATTCCACACGGCGAGTTTTTTACCATCTTCTTCGCGTCGTTCCTTTGGGCTTTCAAAATTGATGGCATCGCTATAACGGGTATGGATTTCTTCAAAGTTGGCGCGTCTTGCCGTAATTCGGAACGATCTGCCTTTTCCGATATCCTCAAACAGCGTTCTGTTGATGTTGCTCACAACATTTCCATAATTGTCGATGTAAATCACATTGCCGATAATCTGGTTGCCCTCACGATTTACGACGGGTTTAATACCCACCAATTGTTTGATTTCTGAAATGGGTTTTCCAATCACTTCCAAGGTTCCACCACGTGCCAAATGACAGGCTACTTTCACGAAAACATCCAACACAGGAAAATTGCTGATGATTCTATCGTGAATGTTTATTTCCACTATTTTTTCAGGATTTATTTCGGAAGCGAGCATCGAAATGATTCCATTATCTGCACAGACAAAATAATGACCGTCTAACAGTAATGCGATGTGTTTGTTCTCCGGATTCAGTTCAGAATCTATTCCAACAATATGTACAGTGCCTTGTGGAAAACTCTTGTAGGCATTTTGCACGATGTACGCAGCCTCAGTACTATGGAATGGAGATATACTGTGGGAAATATCAACAATCCTAATGTCTTCCAATTCACTGTAGATGGCGCCTTTAACCGCACCAGCAAAATGGTCTTTCTCTCCAAAATCGGTTGTTAAAGTAATGATGGGCATCTACAAATTGTTGATATGTTGTTGAAATTACACACACAAAAATAAGGTACTTTTGCTGTTGGAAAAACTATATTTACACATAGTATTAAATGTTATAAACAACCCTGCTTTTGAACGAACTTATCATCGAACTCACTGAAATTAGCCCCAGAGACTTCTTCGGCCTCCAAAATGCTAACATTGATCTCTTAAAGAAATACTTTCCCAAATTAAAACTTGTTGCTAGAGGCAGTAAGTTGAAAGCCTATGGCGATGAAGAAGTTTTGGAAGAATTCGATAAACGTATTACGATGCTCCTTGAGCATTTTGCCAAATACAATAAAATTGATGAGAACGTGATCGAACGCGTGCTTTTGAGTCGCAGTAGAGACGATTATGAAACGTCGCCCAGCAGTGGTGAGGTTTTGGTGCACGGGGTGAGTGGTAAACTTATTAAGGCCCAAACCGCCAACCAACGCAAATTGGTGGATCTCATGAAAAAGAACGATATGGTTTTCGCCGTGGGCCCAGCGGGGACAGGGAAGACCTATACCGGTGTTGCCTTAGCGGTGAAGGCGCTTAAAGAAAAGCAGGTAAGACGAATCATTCTAACACGACCTGCTGTGGAAGCGGGTGAAAATTTAGGATTTCTACCAGGAGATTTGAAAGAAAAATTGGATCCTTACATGCAGCCGTTGTATGATGCCCTGAGGGATATGATTCCGCATGAAAAATTGGAGAGTTACATCGAAAAAGGGGTCATTCAAATCGCACCCATGGCGTTTATGCGAGGAAGAACCTTAGACAATGCATTCGTAATTTTGGATGAAGCACAAAACACCACCCATGCACAAATGAAAATGTTCTTGACACGAATGGGAAAGAGTGCAAAATTCATGATCACGGGAGATCCTGGTCAGATTGACTTGCCCCGCCGGATCATTTCTGGTCTGAAAGAAGCGCTCTTGGTGTTGAAAGACGTTAAAGGTGTTGGGATGATCTATTTAGACGATAAAGATGTGATTCGCCACCGTCTCGTCAAGGAAGTCATTGCCGCATATAAAAGTATTGAAAACCTAGATTCATAGTCCTAACCAATGAGCAATACCATAATAGATACCAATTTCAACTTCCCAGGACAGCAATCGGTGTATAAAGGAAAGGTGCGCGAAGTATACACCCTTGCTAATGATCAGCTTCTGATGGTTGCTACCGATAGACTGAGTGCATTTGACGTAGTGATGCCCAAAGGCATTCCATACAAAGGTCAGATCTTGAATCAAATCGCCACCAAGATGATGCGGGATACTGAAGATTTGGTGCCCAATTGGCTGGTGGCGACGCCAGACCCTAATGTGGCGATTGGTCATGCCTGTGAACCGTTCAAGGTTGAAATGGTGATTCGTGGCT
>JAWWCH010000442.1:0-2192 GCA_033720575.1 Marinirhabdus sp. | reverse complement strand
GATGGTAGGTTGAAAAAGAACATTAAAACCATCGACTCTAAGTTGGCACTAGAAAGAATTACCAATCTACGTGGGGTAACCTATGAATGGAATGATACCATTACCGGTACGCGCAGACCGAAAGGAATTCAATATGGCTTTATAGCACAAGAGCTGATGGAAGAGTTTCCAGAGCATGTTTCTATGGATAGCCAAGGATATTACCAAACCGCTTATGGCACGTATGATGCCTTGTACGTTCAAGCATTTAAAGAACAGCAAAAACAAATCAATGCACTTTCTGCTGAAAACGAACTGCTGAAGAAAAAACTAGCCCAATATGAGTCGCTAGAATCCCGCATAGCAGCCCTAGAGCAACGTAGCAGAGAAGTTCCGCAGGAAGAAGTCACTGCGGTTACTTCTGAAAAATAATTGAATGTGTTTTGAGTGTCATATCCAATACAATAGGATATGAAAGCCAAAGGCCGCCTTGAGGAGGGCGGTCTTTTTGTCTTTTAAGCAGAAAAACTCCATTCTTTCACCGCTTCTTCTTAATTTTGAAGGAAACACCAACAGAACATGTCTGACGCTAAAAAACGCCTATTCCTTGTTGACGCTTACGCACTGATTTTCAGGGGATATTATGCTTTTATAAAAAATCCGAGAATTAACTCAAAAGGCCTGAACACAAGCGCCATCATGGGGTTTATGAACTCCCTCATTGACGTGGTAAAGCGGGAACGCCCTGATCATTTGGCGGTTTGTTTTGACAAAGGTGGAAGCGATGCTAGAAATGAGATGTTTGAGGCTTATAAAGCGAATAGAGATGAAACTCCTGACGATATTCGTACTGCCATCCCTATTATTTGTGACATCCTAGAAGCCATGAAAATCCCAATTATCGTAAAGGAAGGATATGAAGCTGATGACGTGATTGGAACGCTCGCCAAAAAAGCCGAAAAACAAGGGTATGTCACCTTCATGGTAACCCCTGACAAGGATTTTGCACAATTGGTTTCTGAAAATATTTTTATGTATCGCCCTAAATCATTCGGCGGCGGGTATGAAACTTGGGGAATTCCAGAGGTTCAGAAAAAATTTGAAGTAGAGCGACCGGAACAAGTGATCGATTACCTCGGGATGATGGGAGACTCTAGCGACAACATTCCTGGCTTGCCTGGTGTAGGCGATAAAACTGCCAAAAAATTCTTGAAGGAGTTTGGTTCTATGGAAGGCTTGTTGGCCAATACCGATCAGTTAAAAGGGAAGATGAAAGAAAAGGTGGAGGAGAATGCCGAATTGGGCCGCTTATCCAAAAAATTAGCAGCCATTATGCTCGATGTTCCAGTTGAATTTCACGAAGAAGACTTTGAAATGTGTCCGCCAGACACCCAGAAGGTGATGGACATTTTTGACGAATTGGAATTTCGTCGACTCAAGGATAATTTCCTAAAAGCATTTTCAGTAGAAGGCATGGCATCTGTGGGAACAGAACATCAAGCCAAAAATGAAACTGCTACCGTAAACGAGAAAAAGCCTGCCAAAAAATCAACTGGCTCCCCAAATGCTGGAGCCGGTCAATTTTCATTGTTTGGCGGCGACGGTGAAGCGACGCCCGATGCGAAGCAATTCAGCAGTAGAAAAACCATCAAAGACACCGAACATTTCTATCAATTGGTTCAGCCTGGAATGGGCACAAAACTGTTTCTTAAAAATTTAATGGAACAATCGGCAGTATGTTTTGATACCGAAACCACAGGGCTGGACCCTATTACCGCTGAATTGGTAGGTATCGCATTTTCATGGGAAACGGGAAAAGGATTTTACATTCCGTTCCCCGAAGATAGAGATCAGGCTCAAGAGCTCATTGAAACCCTCAGACCTTTCTTCGAATCTGAGACCATCGAAAAAATTGGTCAGAACCTTAAATACGATATCAAAGTACTTCGGAAATACAATGTTTCCGTTAAGGGAAAACTGTTCGACACCATGCTGGCGCACTACTTGATCAACCCAGACATGCGTCACAATATGGACGTTCTAGCTGAAACCTACTTAAACTATACCCCCGTTTCAATTACTGAACTGATCGGTAAAAAAGGAAAGAATCAAAAGTCGATGCGCGATGTTCCCATAGAAGAACAGACCGAATATGCTGTGGAGGATGCCGACATCACCCTTCAGCTAAAAGAACACTTTGAAAAAGAATTGGG
>JAWWCH010000441.1:0-2201 GCA_033720575.1 Marinirhabdus sp. | reverse complement strand
GGCGTTTTTGTACCAAATATCTCCTTCGGTATGCCTGTGTTGCGCGACATCGCAAAACACGCCACAAAATTGATCGATGTACATTTGATGATCGTAGATCCTGATCGTTATATCAAGACGTTTGCCGCTTTAGGTGCCAATGTGCTCACTGTTCACTATGAAGCCTGTACCCATCTACATCGAACCCTGCAGGCTATAAAGGCGGAAGGTATGCAAGCTGGAGTGGCGTTAAACCCGCATACCAGTGTGCAACTATTGGAAGACACCATTCAAGAAATAGATTTGGTATGTGTCATGAGTGTGAATCCCGGGTTCGGCGGACAAAGCTTCATTGAAAATACATATGACAAAGTTCGCGCCCTCAAAAAATTGATTCAAGAAAAAGGGGCAGCTACCAAAATTGAAATAGATGGCGGCGTAACCAATACAAATGCAGCTCAATTAAAGCAGGCCGGTGCCGATGTACTGGTGGCAGGAAGTTATGTGTTCAAATCGGATGATCCTACCCATACTATAGCCGACTTAAAATCTTTGGTTTCCTGATCTAACTTTCGACTTTAGCGTCTAGATTTATAATTCGAGACTCATAATTATTGTTCGTGCTGAGGGCTACACCTATATTTGTGTATGGAGCAATCGCCTTCTTTTGATACTTGGACCTCAGCATTTTTGATTGCTGTTGCCTTAGGAGCTTTTCTAAGTGCAGTGTTGTTTACTTCAAGCACCAAAAAATCGCGCCCCATTGCACTTTTCATATTGGCTTTTACACTCATCTTGTTTCAGTATGTGCTGTATTGGACGGCCTATCAGTATGAATTCCCCTATTTGATCATGCTGCCTCCGGTCTGTTACTATGCAACCGGGCCCTTACTCTATTGGTATTTCAACTGTTTGTATACCAACCATAAACCTAAAGCCCTACCGTTACATTTTATTCCTGTACTCTTGTGCACCGTTCCTTACCTGTTGCTTCTTCTTCGGAATCTCAACCTTTACGCCGGCGAAATTTATCTTATGAAATGGGCCACGCCCTATCAGCCCATCGTTGTTCACATGAGTATTTATTCCGTTCTCTTATTTCGAATGGTGTATCGTCATAAAAACAGTGATTCACAGTATGCTATCATTCGACAAAAATGGACCAGAACATTGGCCGTGCTATACGCTCTTTTCATTACGGCATATCTATCCTATTATGTTCTGGTGAATTTTACATTTTTTAGCGATGAATGGGACTACGCCATTTCGTTCACCATGAGTATCGCAATGTATACCATTGGCTTTTTTATTTTCAAACAACCTCAAATTTTTGATGGAGAATTCTATGCTTCCTTGTTTTTGCCTAAAACTGATTCGGCAACGTCATTGGAACAGCAAATTCTGAATGAACTGTTTCAGAAAATAGAGCGCCATATGGAACAGCAACGGCCGTATACCGATAATGAATTACGATTGGCCAACTTGGCTGACCAACTCGGTTTTTCTACGCATTTACTGTCGAAAGTGATCAATCAACAAACCGACGACAATTTCAATTCATTTGTGAACCGCTATCGACTTGAAGCAGCTGAACAATTACTCATTGAAGATGCATCAACTCCGATAAAAACCATCTATTTCGAAGTAGGCTTCAATAGCAAAGCTGCCTTTTATTCTGTTTTCAAGAAAAAGCACGGCTGCACTCCCATGCAGTTCAGAAAACGATTCAAGCTGTCTTAATTTATAAATATCGGGGTCAGATTTATAATTCTGAACCCTCTTTCACTTCATAATGGTCAATTTCGAAGTATACTAATTTATAAATCTTCCGAATTATGAAACTCAATCCACTTTTCACAATCCTGTTTTCCTTTTCCTTTGCTGGCCTATTCGCCCAAGACGTTAAAATATATGTGAGCGATGCTGAAGACTTCGGCGCAGGTTCAGGAAAAATCATTCAATATGACCTTGACGGTAGCAATCCGCAGCTCTTTATAAACGACCAATTGAGTTGGCCCCAAGACATTGTTTTCCTGCCAGGAACAAACGAAGTTATCATCTCAAACCTAAACAGCAACAGAATCACCAAATACAATGCTGTTACAGGAGCGTATTTAAATGACTTTGCTGAAGTAGATGGCGGCCCAACTCGCATGAAAATTGGGGCAGACGGATTACTATATGTACTTCAATGGAGTGCCACAGACAACAAAGTACTGCGT
>JAWWCH010000440.1:0-2202 GCA_033720575.1 Marinirhabdus sp. | reverse complement strand
TATATCAAAAGTATAGGGAAGCAGATATATAATCAACGATATGGATTGTATTCAGTAAAATTTACTATTATATTACATTAATGGTGTAAATAAGTTTGATATAAAGCTAAATTGCCCTATTTTTCAGAAAATTCAACAACGATGACATTGGATCAAATCGACAAACGTTTACTGGGGTTTTTACAGGAGGATGCAAAGCAAACCAATAAGAGTTTGGCTTTGCAATTAAACTTATCCGTTACTGCGGTATACGAGCGCATCAAGAAGTTAGAGCGCAACGGGTATATAAAAAAATATGTGGCCTTAGTGAATAAGCAAAAGCTAAATCTGGGTTTCACCGTCTTCTGCCATATCAAATTAGCCAAACATTCTGAAGAGAATATTTCCAAGTTCGAAGCTCGGGTTTTTCAATTGCCTGAGGTCATGGAATGTTTTCATGTTAGTGGCGAATACGACTACCTTTTGAAGGTAGTGGTACAAGACATGGATCATTTTAGAGAGTTTATGGTGAGTAAGGTGACCAGTATAGAACACGTAGGAAGTACAACAAGCTCGTTTACCATCCATCAAGTTAAGAATACAACCGCTATGGAACTTTAGTAAAAAAAAAGGCTGCCAAAAGAGGCAGCCCATTTCTTTGAAATCAAAATGGTGTTAGTTAGTGCATCCTGAATATTCAATATACATGGCCCAGCTATTTCCGCCGAAACTTTCACCTTCGGCCCAAGCGGTCTCCTGCTGCTCGCCGTTGTTTACAACGGCATGAGCCATTAAGCATCCAGTAAAGGTAGATCCGTCTAGGCTTTCGATGGTGTGCTCAAAGGTGGTGGTTCCAACAGACAATTCAACGTTTACAGGAAAGTGTCCGATTTTTGGGTTTCCCGCACCTGTGGTGGGAATTTCTGCGCAGTCACCGTAATACAAGTGCACAGCATCCAAGGTCCATCCATTGGATGTTTCGTATCTTACCACCGTATCTCCGTTAGGATTTTCAGTAACAAGAAGTGTACCGGCATCCATATGTTGTCCGGCCATTAAACTGGCAGAAAAGCATTCTCCTGTCGGAGTAATAACGACGCGATCAACTGTTAATCCGTCATTTTCAATTTGAGATTCTCGGGAACACGATGCGAAAATAGATACTGCAAAGAGTAACATAAGTAATTGTGAGGTTTTCATAAAAATGTAATTTAAAAGGTTATTTAAAAAATTAGTCGGGGTAAATGTAATATCTTAAATTACTGAATCACAATCTATTAGATGAAAGGTAGGAAAATTCGTTCAAATGTAGGAAAAGGGCTATAAATGAATAAAATAAAGACATTACAACTTGAATTTTTGGTGCTTTTTGTGCTTCTTCCTATCAGTCTGGTACTGGATTATCCGGTCTCTTTGAAAGTCACTTTCGTGGGTTCGGCAACAGTGTATGTCTTATTTCAATTGCGACAATTAGAGGCGGTTCGTTTTAAGATCAAAGGAGGAAATTGGTGGCTCCGATTTTTTAAAAGACTGGCAGGTCTATTTGTACTTGTTATGCTACTAACCACTACCTATGTATGGCAAGTAGATCAAGATATGCTTTTTTATGTTCCTTTAAATTCACCCAAATTGTTCGTGACTATCGCATTGGTATACACCTTGTTTTCAGTTTGGCCACAGGAAGTTATCTTCAGAACGTTCTTTTTTGAACGATATGGCATCTTGTTCCAAAACAAAACAATAATGGTTTTCGTAAACGCAGTGGTGTTTTCTTTGGCGCATCTGTTTTTTAGAAATGTGTTGGTACTCGTGCTCACCTTTGTAGGAGGCCTCTTATTTGGCCTGACCTACATAAAGTATAGAAGTACCACGGCCGTGACTATTGAACACGCACTCTACGGAAATTGGCTCTTCACCGTGGGTATGGGACAAATGCTGGCATTTCCAGGAATGGAAAATTAGTCATGTAGCGCTATAAACAAACATTTATATCAACATTCATAGCGTACTAGACCCACGTTCCATCTTCCAACTTCCAACTTCCAACTTCCAACTTCCAACACCTATCATCAAACATTTAATACCCATCATCCATCACCTTTCAAACTTTTAAACCCTAAACTTTTAAATGGTTGTTCACTATCGTACCTTTGCATTCGCAATCAAAAACATCTACTATGTCGAAATATGACGTTGCCGTTATCGGTTCAGGCCCTGGAGGGT
>JAWWCH010000439.1:0-2204 GCA_033720575.1 Marinirhabdus sp. | reverse complement strand
TTTCAGGAAAACTCTCACGGGGCATGCTGAAATATGCCGAAATACCCAAAAACAAGATCATTGCCATCATCACGTAGATGGTGGTTTTATTGTTAATGGCCCATGAGGAAAGTTTGAATTCCTTTTCGGTATTTTTTTGTTGCTTTGCCATATCTATGTCTGCTTAACAGATGAGGTTTGGTTAGTAGTTTATTATTTTTACCGTCTGACCTTCTTTTACGCTTCGCGCACCTTCATCAATGATTTCGTCTCCGGCTTTTAGGCCTTTTAAAACTTCGATCACGTCACCTTGTGTTTTTCCGGTTTCAATGATGACACGTTGCGCTGTGGCTTTAGATCCTTCTTTGTTCTGCAACACGTACACATATTGCTCGCCTTCGGCATTTTCAGAAATGATGCTCTGCGGAATCAAAATCGCATTCTCATTGGTGTAGTCATTAATGCGCAAACGTGCAGTCAGATTTGGTTTGATCGATTTGTCATCGTTGGAAACACCAATTTCAACCTTGAAAGTTCGGTTGTCTGGATTGATAAAATCACCCGTTTGGCGTACTTCGGTATCCATCGACTTACCCAAAACAGGAAACTCCACCATCACTTTCTTTCCTTTGGTGACATCGCTAATGTAGGTTTCTGGAACGTCGGTTTCGATGTACATATCGCTTAGGTTCACGATGCGCACCACTGGGGTCTGTCCTGGTGAAACCACATTTCCTTGTTCAGTGATCACATCATCTACGGTTCCCGAAAATGGTGCTCGAATGCTCGATTTTCCCAATTGTTGCTTCATTGAGTTCACGGCATTTTGTTGGGCCTCGTAATTCGATTTGGCTTGTAAGTACTGAATTTCACTACCAATCTTTTGATTCCAAAGGCGCTCTTGGCGTTCAAAGGTTGTTTTCGCCAGATCGGCCTGCACTTGCATTTGGGCCAGTTGCTGTGAGAGTCCGCCATCATCTATACTCGCCAACAACTGCCCTTTGCTCACTTTGTCACCTTCTTTCACGTAAACGCGCTGAAGCACGCCTCCCATTTCTGGGGTAACCACAATATTTTGTTTGGTATCTACGCTTCCTTGTAATTCCACATAGTGTTTAAACACCGTGTCGGAGGCCATAAACGTGGTAATGAGCGGCACATTCTTCTCTGGATTGAGTTCGTCTAACTTTTCGTCAATTTGTTTTAATTGTGCCTGTAATTCCTGTTGTTGGGTAACGAGTTCGTCCTTTTTCTTTTGAATTGCTACTGCGTCATTACTTTCCAAAACGGATTCCACAGAATTTGAATCGCCGCCGCCGCATGAAGCGACAAGCAAGGCTAGGAGAAGAGGGAATATAAATTTTTTCATCATTGTGTATGTATTGAGGTGGTTGGTTTTAGTATTTTCCTTTTATGGTTTCTGATTCAACTCTAAGATCGGGTGTGTTCAACACGGTTTCGATTTCAGCTTTTGCATTCACCAAGTCTAACATGGCTTGAAAATATTGTTGTTGTGCCGTGTACAATTGGGTTTGCGCCTGTCTAAGGTCGAAGCTCGTGCTTAAACCTTCCGTGAATTTTATCTGGTTTTTAGTTTCAATGCGTTCTGCCAATGCTTTGTTTTTCTCGGCATTTTCAAGTCGCTCCATGGCGAATTGATAGTTATTCCGAGCGGTATTTAACTGAAGACGCACATTCGATTTTGTTTGTTCTAGGTCGGTTTCAGCTTGGTCTAGGGCAATGCGGGCACGTTGTGTTCTGGCGCTTCGCATTCCACTGCTAAAAATGGGCACATTGAGACTTACTCCCAAGGCAGACGATTGGAACCAACGTTGGTCTGAATCTAGAAAGGTAAAGCTGTTGCCAAAGGCCGCTGTGCCATAGTTAATATAAGCTGACAGGGTAGGAAGGGCTTTGCTTTTTTCAAGTTTAAGTTCAAGGTTGCGTTGTTCGGTAAGGTTATAGGCAATCTTATAATCTACATTTTCTTCTATATTCAGATTGCGATCGAGCAGAGCAAGGCTATTGCTCTCCGCTACCAAAGTGTCTAGACTGTCTTCGAAAACCACTGTGCTTTCTACAGGAAGTCCCAAAGCTACATTGAACATTTGCCGTGCGATTACTTCGGAACGTTTAGCGTTGCTCAATTGGGTTTCAATATCGAGCAAGGTGATTTCCAATTGTTCTACACTTTCTTCTTCTGTGAGTCCGTTTTCAAAAATTTT
>JAWWCH010000438.1:0-2208 GCA_033720575.1 Marinirhabdus sp. | reverse complement strand
GTAAGTTTTTCTCCCAATTGCGCCAATTGGGCGTATTTCTTTTTAGCCAAAGGAATTTCTTTTTGGCGTTTGGCGAAGCTCGGAGGGTCAATAACCACAACGTCAAAGCGCTTTTGTTCATGAATGAGTTGTTTCATCACTTCAAACGCATCACCTTGAATAGTTCGATGAGCACCAGAAGAGTTGTTTAAGGTGCCATTTGATTTGGCGAGGTCCAGGGCCTGCTCGCTAATATCCACGCTACTCACCTCCTTTGCTCCATTCGCTAAGGCATGAACTGAAAATCCACCAGCATAGCAGAACACATCCAACACCGTTTTACCTGCACTGTATTCACCCACACGTTTTCGGTTGGCGCGATGGTCTAAAAAGTATCCGGTTTTGTGGCCTTTTACCACATTGGCAGAAAAGTGAATTCCATGTTCTTTAAATCGTATAGTTTCGTCTTCTAAATTTCCGAAGACCACTTCCCCATCAACCAAACCATGTGTGTCATTTTGTTGTAGTGTTCTACTTAACCGTAGCACTGCTGTTTCCGCACCTGAGACATCTATGAGAAGAGTAAGTATGATTTCAAGAAAGGGTAACCAAATTTCAGAATACAGCTTCACGACGAGTACATCAGCATACACATCAGCGATGAGACCGGGAAAGCCGTCATTTTCGCCAAATATCAGTCGATAACTATTCGTGTCTGTTTCTAGAAGCTCTGCGCGTAAGGCAAAAGCACGATTGATTTTATCTTGAAAAAAATCCGAATTCAGCTTGGCACCTCCATTATGATGCACCATTTTGATGGTTATGGGAGAAGCAGGATCATAGAGTCCTACCCCAATGGCCTTATTCTTGGTATGACTAAAGACCACGGCGATATCACCGGCCTTTCCTTCTTTGTTCAGTTTTTCAATACTTTCTGAAAAAATCCACGGATGTTCACTTCGCACCGAGCGTTCTCCTTGCGCTGATAGTTTAACTGCTAAGATATTGGGTTCAATTTTGGGGAAGGAGCGCTTAAACATTATAATTTGCTGTGAATGATGGTTATGGCGTCATTGAGCGTTCGCAATTGCTCCATGTCGGCATTTTCAAATTCCATGTCAAATTCATCTTCTACATCCAAGACGATATCCACCAAGTGAGCAGAATTGATATTTAACTCTTGTGTGAGATCGCTATCGGGTTGAATTTGATCTTCAGACACGTCTTCAGGTAAATATGTTTTCACAATAGGCAGTAACTTGGCATAAATCTGTTCGGTGGTCATACTGAAGTTTAAATTTTTCTAAAGATAATACACGCATTCACATCCCCAAAGCCAAAACTTGCTTTTATAACGGTGGTTAGGTCTGCTTTTATTTTCTGCTTCGGAATGCGTTCTTCAGCGATTATTGCCGTAATCTCGGGATGTACATCGTCGCAATTCACATTCGGAAAAACAAATCCGTGATGGAGTTGAAGCACCGTGTAAACTGCTTCAACACTCCCGCTTGCAGCGAGACAATGGCCCACCATTCCTTTTAATGAGTTGATATACGGAAAGTCTGTTCCTTTTCGCTCTAAGGCCGTAACCCAGTTTTGAATTTCTACGGGATCTTTGGTCGTTGCGGTAAGGTGGCCGTTGATATAGTCGATTTCATCTGCAGTGATGGAAGCATCGTTTAGCGCTTCGATGATACAACGTTGCACGGCTTCACTATTGGGGGCGGTCATACTTCCCCCGCCTCTTTGTCCGCCAGAATTTACGTGTCCGCCCAACACTTCGCCATACATGGTCGCGCCTCGAGCTTTGGCACTTTCAAAAGATTCAAGCATGACCGCTCCTGCCCCACTTCCAGGTACAAATCCGCTGGCTGTGGCACTCATAGGTCTCGAAGCTTTTTCAGGATTTTGGTTGTGTTTGTAAGTAGTCACTCTCATGGCATCAAAGCCGCCCCATAGATACGGACCGTGGTCACTTGTGCTTCCGCAGAGCATGTGCTGTGCTTTTCCCGAAGCAATGCGTTCATACCCCATCAAGATCGCTTCTGTACCTGTGGCGCAGGCAGATGAGTTTGTGGTTACCAAGTTCGCGGCGCCCGTCATTCCGCCAAGATAAGCACTTACGCCACTGGCCATGGTCTGAACCACCGTTGTGCTACCCAATCGACGAACGTTACCATCATCTACCTTATAAATAGCTTCTCGGAACTTATCCACTCCGCTAGTTCC
>JAWWCH010000437.1:0-2208 GCA_033720575.1 Marinirhabdus sp. | reverse complement strand
TGATGAAGATGATGCAAGGTGGCGGTGGTCGAAAAATGATGCAAATGATGGGCAAGATGCAATAGTATTGCCCAGTATATAGGTTCAATTAAGTTTCAATTTTAAACAAACAGCATGGTGCTATTAGACGGTAAGAAGGTTTCCAACGATATCAAAGACGAAATCAAAGCCGAAGTGGATAAGATGAAAGCCAATGGCGAGAAGGTTCCACATTTGGCGGCAGTTATCGTGGGAGACGATGGTGCCAGCCTTACCTATGTGGGAAGCAAGGTGCGCGCATGTGAGCGGGTAGGTTTTGAATCGACCATGGTTCGAATGAAACATACCACTTCAGAGATTGAACTGTTACAAAAAATTAAGGAACTGAACGAGAATGACGAGATTGATGGTTTTATCATTCAGTTGCCATTACCTCCGCAAATAAATACTCAAAAAGTATTGATGGCGGTAGACCCGAGTAAAGATGTAGATGGTTTCCATCCAGAGAATTTTGGACGAATGGCATTGGACATGAGTACGTTCATTCCTGCCACTCCTTTCGGAATTTTGGAATTATTGGAACGTTACGATGTGGACACCAAAGGAAAACACACCGTGGTGATTGGTCGAAGCCATATCGTTGGGAGACCTATGAGTATCTTGATGAGCCGCAAGGGTTGGCCAGGAAACAGTACGGTTACTTTAACCCATAGCAACACTAAAAATATCACACAGATTATTTCACAGGCAGATATCGTCATCTCAGCGTTGGGAGTTCCCAACTTTCTGAAAGCCGAAATGGTGCGAGACGATGCTGTGGTTATTGACGTGGGAATTACCCGTGTGGAAGATGAAGATGCTCCGCGCGGATATCGAATTGTAGGTGATGTCGATTTTGAAAATGTGAGTAAGAAAGCCAGTTTTATCACCCCAGTTCCTGGTGGTGTGGGTCCTATGACTATAGCTATGCTCTTAAAAAATACGCTCCTCGCTAGAGAACAGCGTATGGAACTGTAAATACATAAGTTATATAGTTCGTGTCAGGTTAAAGGAAGATTCTATCGAAACCAAGTATTTCAGGGCAACAATAGAATCTTCACCCAGGTTCTTTACGCTTTAGTCCGCAGCGTAATTAAAATCATACTAAATCGGCCAATAAGAAATGAGATTGCTCCGAACAAGGTGGTTAACAAAGCAACTTTGAGTCCGCCAGCCATCATTCCGCTGGAAACATCGCCAACCGCCTGAATTGCATCAAACGCGTGTATGAGTCCGATAACTGAGCCTAAAAACCCCCAAACTAGGGCAAAAAGGCTAATGTGCGAAATTAATGTGCTTAGTTTCGTTGCCTGATGGTTTTTAATCAAGGCCACAACCAACAAAACTAAGATAAGTACGATCATGGCAACTAGGGGGAGCATGAAGGTGAGTCCTCCTTCGGATAAAATGTTAAGTGGAATTCGCATATGTAGTTTTTTAAAATTAATATGAAACGAAGATACCGCGACTTGCTAATGGTTTTGAACATAAGCGACCAAACGATCACTGTTATCGATGGATAACGTTATTAGTCTGATGTCTTGAATTTTATCTTTGTATTGATGTCTTTCGTCTACACATTCCTGTAAATCATCTCAACTGATTATTCAATCCATATAATTTACACATATTTGTAAGATGCTCGAGCAACTGATGCAAAAGTTTAAATATACGCCATTCCATATTGTACTTTGGATACTTATTTGGTTGTTTTATGTGTACTTCTTTAGTTACAATAATTCTAGTCAATCGTTTGTTTTTTGGTTTTCATCTAGCCTTCTTCCTGTAACCATTGCTGCGAGCTATATATTCTCGTATGAGCTTATTCCAAAGTATTTATTAAAACAACACTATTTAAGTTTCATTCTCTACAGTGTCTATACGATCATCGGTTCACTGTTTCTGATTATGCTAATTGTGTTTTTTGGCTTTATGATAAAGGCATATTTTAATGTTGAAACAATGCCGCTGCTTACGCGAAATTTTGTTTTTGTACTTATTTTAGTGTATTTGGTTGTTGGCCTTGTGAGTTTTGTTGGTTTATTGCGACATCATTATATTGCAAGTAATCAAAACAAGGTGCTTCAGAATAAGATTCTTGAGAGTAAATTACTACTCAAGCAAAAGGAGTTAAATTACCTGAAGCAACAGATACATCCACATTTCTTATTCAATACCCTAAATACGATT
>JAWWCH010000436.1:0-2211 GCA_033720575.1 Marinirhabdus sp. | reverse complement strand
ATCTTTGCGCTCTAAAATAAGCCCTATGAAATATCCCTATTTTATTGCTGTATGCATTGTTCTCATTATTTGTAGCTGTGCACCTGAACATGAAATGAAACTTACCGGAACGATTGAGGGATTGAAAAAGGGCACACTGATTCTACAGAAAATCGAGGATACTACTCTACTATCAATAGACTCTATTCAGATTGACGGTGATCCTAACTTTGAATTTTCAATAGGTGTTCCAAGTCCAGAGTTCTACTATCTCTTCTTGCGATTAAAAGATGGTTATTTATTGGATGAGCGAAGTCACTTTTTTTCTGAAGAAGGCGAAATGCAGATCAACACCACTTTAAAAAACTTTGGAAGCGACTATACTGTTAGCGGCTCAACAAACCACGAAAAGTTAGAGGAGTACAAACAACTGATTTCGAGGTATGCCGATAAGAACCTTGAAGTGGTTTCTTTACGCTTGAAAGCCATGGCAGAACAGAACGATTCGATGTATCAAGTCCTAACAGAACAGGAGGAGCGACTCTTACGCTCAAAATATTTGGCTTCGGTAAATTACGCTTTGTCACAAAAGGAGTATGAAATTGCGCCGTATATCATGGTGAATGAAGTACAAGGTGTCTCTAGGAAATACTTGGACACGGTGTACCAATCGTTGCCCCAAAATATAAAAAGCTCCAAATACGGAACCGATTTGGAGCTTTTACTGAATAAATTAGCAGAAAACGAATTATAGCGTATTGATATCGTCAATCAGTTTTCTACCACGGGTTTCCAATTCGGCATTTATCGCCTTATAGTGTGCCCGTTTATCTTCTTTTGCAACACTTCTATCATTTACCTTGACAATTAGTTCGTCAAACGCAGTAATAGCATCGTCTATGATTGCTTGTGATTTTTTGGTATCTTTTTCCGGATGGGTAAGTTCCCATATATAAACCGCTTCAATGATATCACCTAAAACGTAATTGATATCTCTTTTTAACTCGCGTACACTCGCCATGTTTAATTGTTTAAAATTATGGGCGCAAGGTACGAATTACTGTGGAATGTACACCTCTAAAAATGTGGCGTTTTCAGTTTCAATGGAATACTGTGTACAGCCCGCTGGCATCAAGAGCGTTTGCCCTTTTTGAATGGCTACAGCATCGTTTTCAACCCGAAAATGTGCAGATCCGCTGGTACACATATACACCTTGCAACTTTCTGTTTGATAATCAGTTACCTCAAAATTTTGGTCGAGCACTAGTTTGTGGGTAACAAAGTAGGGACATTCTCGAAGTAACACACGACAGTTCATACTATCTTGATACAAAATTCTAACTTCCTTATCGGTAAAATCAATTGCGTCCATAGCCTCATCGATATGCAATTTTCGCAAAGTGCCATCGGTATCTGGGCGATCCCAATCATAGATGCGATAGGTAATATCAGACGTTTGTTGTATTTCCGCTAAAACCACACCGGCACCGATAGCATGAACGGTACCTGGGGCAATGAAAAATGCGTCTCCCTGCTTCACCGATACTTCATTCAATACTGAAGTAATGGTATTATCTTTCAAAATATCGGCAAGACTGGCTTTATCAAGTAGTCTGTTAAAACCAAGTATAAGTCGCGCATTTGCATCGGTGTGTAGTACATACCACATTTCGGTTTTTCCAAAAGCATTATGCCGTTCTTTGGCTAGTGTATCATCAGGATGTAATTGAACAGACAGATCCTGAGCAGCGTCAATAAACTTGAACAGTAAGGGAAATTCGTTTCCGAAAGAGTGATATACACTTTTGCCCACCAATTGCTCTTTGTATTCGTTAATCAGGTCGGTAAGATATGCTCCCTGTAGCGGTCCGTTCGCAACTACGGAAATAGCGCCTTCAACTCCTGAAAGCTCCCAACTTTCTCCAATTTTTCCTTCGCCCATTTTGTGGAACTCTGTTACCAATTTCGTCCCACCCCAGACTTTTTCCTTCAGTTGAGGAACAAATAATAAGGGGTATAGCACAGGTTGGTTCATGGTGATTTTCTATATCGAAGGAAAGTTATATTATTATTTACCTGTGTACACCACGAAGTTTCGGGGAGTTTCATATAAGGTGACAGAAATGTCATATCTAGCATCTAGCTTTGCACGTAGCTTGTCATAAATAACGACGGCTATATTCTCTACAGTCGGATTCAAATTTTTGAACTCTGGAACTTCTTCATTGAGGT
>JAWWCH010000435.1:0-2213 GCA_033720575.1 Marinirhabdus sp. | reverse complement strand
GCAATCTGTATTTGGTTATCTAATTTTACACCTCTTCTGATAATTGTAGAACCGAGTGTGGCACGGTCTATAGTTGTTCCGGCACCTACGTCAACATGATCTTCGATGATAACATTTCCGGTTTGAGGTACCTTGGTGTATTCGCCTTTTTCGTTCGGAGTGAAGCCGAAGCCGTCTGCCCCGACAATCACACCACTGTGAATCACACAATTATTGCCGATAACCGTTTCCGAATAAATCTTAGCGCCAGCAAAAACAATCACATTATCACCCAGCTTCACATTGTCACCAATGTAAACGTTGGGATAAATTTTAGCATTTGCTCCAATAGTTACATTTTCTCCAAGATAGCTAAAAGCACCTAAATATATTTCATCGGGATAAGTTGCAGAGTCTGAAATAAAGACAGGTTTCTCAATCCCTGTTTTATTCATTTTTACCTGATTGTAATACTCCAACAAAGTAGAAAATGCCTTGTACGCATCATCTACCCGGATTAAGGTGGTAGATAGCTCATTTTCTGCAACAAAATCGTTTCCAACAATGGTGATTGAAGCCTGCGTAGAATATATGTATGACGTGTACTTCGGGTTAGCGAGAAAGGTCAGGCTACCTTCAGTACCTTCTTCTATTTTAGATAATTTGGAAACTTCGACGTCTTCATCTCCTTCTACTTCGCCGTTTAAAATTCCTGCAATCTGGCTGGCTTTAAATTTCATTTGTAGGTTTCAAGTGTTGCAAATATAAAAAACGATTGCTAATTGGCTTTCGGATAGCACAGATAATGTTTCACTACCTTTTTTGACAAGGCCTCTATGTTCAGTTGGTCACTAGCCTTCGCAACATCAACTACTTTCCCTGTTTTGGTGATTAGGTTGATGGTATCCCGTTGCATATTATACGCTTGATTTTCTATCAGACCCGTAAATACGAAATACGTTGCTTCATTTTCCGTAAGATTATACTTCTGGGTTACTTCTGAAATTTTCTTCGCTAGCTTTTCTTCTGATATTGGCTTTCGTTTAAGTTTAATTTTGAGCAGATCACGCTCTAGCAACATTCTAGATAGTTCAGCCAATACCACATCGGAATGAGACGACCAGGTCTTCATGGCTGAAATGATATCGTAATCATCAAGAGACACAAAAGTTTCGAGCACTTGAGGGGTAAAATCGGTTTTATCGATGTGATGGTTCAGAAAAAACAAGAGCGCATCACTAGCGGGTAGTTCTTCACCCTTTTCGGTCAGTTCTTTGGCCCGTTTTAGCAATCGCACTAAGAGCTGTTCTGCTACTAGGCTTGTTTTGTGTAGATAGACTTGCCAATACATTAGTCTGCGGGCCACTATAAACTTTTCTACGGAATAGATTCCCTTCTCTTCCACTACCATTTTATCGTCTTTTACATTCAGCATGGTAATCAAGCGTTCCGAATTTATCGCGCCTTCAGAAACCCCAGTGTAAAAACTATCACGGCGCAAATAGTCGAGACGATCCATATCCAATTGCCCGGAAACCAATTGATGGAGAAATTTTCGGGGATATTCATTCTTGAAAATCGAGATAGCCATGGTAAGCGCCCCGTCGAACTCTTCATTTAGCGTTTCCATAAGTAACAGGGAAATCGTCTCATGTGAAACATTTTCTACAATACTGTGTTCCATGGCATGGCTAAACGGACCGTGGCCAATATCGTGTAGCAAAATGGCAATATATAACGCATGTTCTTCTTCACTGGTGATCAAGGTGTTCTTCGATCGAAGTACCCGTACCGCCTTTTGCATCAAAAACATGGCTCCGAGCGCATGGTGAAATCGCGTATGATGCGCACCAGGATACACAAGGTAGCTCATGCCCATTTGTGAGATACGTCGCAACCGTTGAAAAAAACGATGTTCAATAAGTTCGAAAATCAGTTCTGAAGGAACCGAAATAAAACCATAAATGGGATCGTTAATAATTTTGAGTTTATTTCTAGACTTCAAACTTTAACCTTTAATTAGCTTTAATAAGATACTAGCCCAGTAATTTTGATGTTATACATTTACACGACTAGCGTTAACTTAAATTTTAATACAAATTATACTCTGGAATAATCATTCAGGGAATCGCAACAAATATACATATATGAACGAGATAAAAGTACTTTGGGTAGATGACGAAATAGATTTGCTGAAACCCCATATCATGTTCCTAGAGAACAAAAATTATAAG
>JAWWCH010000434.1:0-2223 GCA_033720575.1 Marinirhabdus sp. | reverse complement strand
CGTATCATGCACCATAGGGAAGGATAGCGGCGTCATTGGAATACGCGCCCCATAGTGAAATTTACTCACAAATAAGAAATCGCCTACCAACAAGCTTTTTTCCAAAGACGATGTTGGGATGGTAAAGGGCTGCATGACATAGGTGTGAACAATGGTTGCAGCAACTACGGCAAACAGGATAGAGCTCACCCACTCACCGGCAGAGGTTCTGGGCTTTAATTCTCTTTCTGAAATATAGGTTACTTCTTGGGTGTAATTGATATAATAAATATATAATCCGAAGGTGACCAGTACCAAAATTGTGTCTGTGGTGCTGTTTCTTCCGAAGCTACGAATGGTTTCTACCCAAACCACCGGAAACATGATCAGGTTTACAATTGGAATAAAGAGTAAGATGGTCCACCACCAAGGGCGGTTGATGATTTTCATCAGAATGACGGCATTGTAGATGGGCACGGCTGCCTCCCAAGCCTGTCGCCCCGCCTTAACATAGAGTTTCCAAGTTCCAAGAAAATGGATGATTTGTACAATCAATATAAATAATAACCAACCGGTCCAACTCATTGTTTTTGTCTTTAGTTTTTAATCTATACGCTGTGCCAGCGTTTCTTAACTATTGTGTTATCGTATTTCAGGTGACGCTCAGTCTCAAACCTAACAACTTATACTTCGAGGCCCAAAACATCTTTCATGGTAAACACCCCTTTCTTCCCTGCCAACCATTCGGCGGCTAAAATAGCGCCTTTTGCGAAACCTTCACGGCTATGTGCTTCGTGTTTCAACGATATGGTATCAATTTCAGACGAATAGGTGACAATATGTGTCCCTTTCACATCTCCTTCGCGTTTGGCCCGTATTGTGATGTTGTGTTCTTTCTGTTGTTCAAGCACCCAATCTTCTTTGTCTTCCCTTTCCGCTATGATGTCTTCAGTAATGGTAATTGCTGTACCACTTGGAGCATCTTTTTTCTCGGTATGATGAATTTCTTCTACGGAAACATCATACGAAGTCCAAGGTGCCATGATCTTTGCGGCATAAGCATTTAAGCTGAAAAATAGGTTTACACCAACACTGAAATTGGACGCATAGATAAAGCTTCCGTTACAGTTTTTACATTCTTTTACCACCTCGTCATAGTCGTCCAGCCAACCTGTGGTTCCTGAAACCACGGGAATGCTCGCTTTAAAACATCTTGTAATATTAGCCACGGCTGCCTCCGGAACCGAAAAATCGATTGCCGCATCTGCGTCTGAAAATGTGCCTTCTTCTAAGTCACTGGCTTGTTTGTACACAATAGAATGTCCTTTTTCCTGTGCCAAGCGTTCAATGATCTTACCCATTTTTCCATATCCTAACAGTGCCAATTTCATTGCAAATTCAATTTAAGGGCCATCCCGTAATTGGGTTGGGTGTTAATAGGGTTGATTTCAAATTTTGGACTCAAAGACAAATCGTCACTTACATCGTACTGCTTTAAGTGTGCGTCTACATTGGCATCAATGATGTTTACAAGGTAAAAGGCTATCGCGACAATCAAGCTGACATCCTTGTTGCGTTGTGCCGAACGTTGCGCGTCTATGAGTCTATCGCTACTTATGACAGGCGTATCACCATCTCCAAAAAATTCATCGTCTGTAAAGCCCGCCAATCTGCGTTTATAGGCGTTTCTGAATCGATCGTAATCGTTGTCATTCCGGATGTGGAAATAAATGCCCGTTCCAATTCCGGCATACACGATTGGGATTTTCCAGTATTTTTTATTGTAGGCCTGACCTAAGCCCGGTAACACGGCAGAATAGAATGCAGCCTTACTAGGTGCTAACGGATTGTAGTTTTCTTTTTGTGACAGGGTGTCTTGCACCACCAGTCCCGAATTTTCGGCTACGGTAAGGGTGTCTCCTGTTTGTGCGAACATCGGCAGTGCCGTGCACATCAAAAGCAGGTATATGAGCTTACTTTTCACTTTTTAATAGGCTGAGGAGGCGATTAAAGTCGTCTTTGCTCTTAAACGGAAGCACGATTTGACCCTTTCCCGATTTTGACACTTTTACGTCTACTTTGGTATCCAAGATATCTGAAAGTTCGCGGCGCCCTTTGTTGGCATAGGTGGGTAGTGACTTTTTCGCAGGTTTAGCGGTGGAAGTTTCAGGCGATTTGTACCCGCGTACCAAAGCTTCGGTGTCTCGCACCGATAGTTTGTTGGATAAAATCTTTTCGTAGATG
>JAWWCH010000433.1:0-2224 GCA_033720575.1 Marinirhabdus sp. | reverse complement strand
AAGTAGCGAAGATCACGACAGCCAATTCAAAAGAACTATTCGGAATTTAATCACGCAAGCATGGCCAACGAGCAACCCAATATCTTACTTATCTATACCGGTGGAACCATTGGGATGATTAAGGATTTTGAAACAGGAGCCCTCAGAAATTTTAATTTCAACGAGTTGTTGCAGTACATCCCGGAGCTACAGCTTTTAGATTGTAATATTGATACTACCAGCTTTTCGGAACCCATAGATAGTTCCAACATGAATCCGTCGTACTGGGCTGTTTTGGTCGAACTGATTGCATCCAATTACGACGATTTCGACGGATTTGTAGTGCTTCACGGAAGTGATACCATGTCGTATACGGCATCGGCGCTCAGCTTTATGTTAGAGAATTTGGGCAAACCGGTGGTGTTCACGGGTTCGCAATTGCCCATCGGAGATTTGCGTACCGACGCAAAGGAAAATTTGATTACCTCCATACAGATTGCAGCACTCCAAGAAAAGGGGCGTCCAAAAATTGCAGAAGTGTGTCTGTATTTTGAATATAAATTGTATCGTGCCAACCGTACCACCAAGATCAATGCTGAACATTTTGAAGCTTTTGCTTCGCTCAATTACCCCGCATTGGCAGAAAGTGGTGTTCACTTACAGGTAAATGACACCGCCCTGTACAAACCCAACAGGCGTAAAAAATTCAAGGCGCACACGCATATCGAGTCGGGAATCGTGCTCTTAAAATTATTCCCGGGAATTACCGAAGATACTGTTCGCCATATCTTGGCTTTTGAAGGATTGAAAGGGCTAGTGCTTGAAACCTATGGCAGTGGCAATACCACTACTGAACCATGGTTCATAGCAGCCATTAAGGGTGTGATCCAGAAGAAGATTCCGGTGGTCAATGTTACACAGTGTTCTGGCGGAAGTGTAGCTATGGGCTTGTATGAGACGAGTGTTCAGCTTAAAAAAATTGGGGTGATTTCTGGTAAAGATTGCACTACGGAAGCGGCATTGGCCAAGTTGATGTATTTGTTGGGACGTGAAATCGCCCCCGCCAGTTTCAAGACGCTCTTTGAAACCTCGTTGCGTGGTGAAATGTCATAAAGTGCTTAAAAATTTTCTTTTGAACGTGTAAAAATCACGTTATTTGCAAAGCTGAATTAGAGAGGTGGCCGAGTGGTCGAAGGCGCACGCCTGGAAAGTGTGTATACGCCAAAAGCGTATCGAGGGTTCGAATCCCTTCCTCTCTGCAACAAAAAGGAGAAACCCAGAATGTCCAAGCTTGCTTGAGCATTCTGGGTTTCGAGTTTTTGTGAATCGCGTAGCGATTTGTTGCAAGACTCCCCTTTTTGGATCACCGACCATAGGGAGGTAATCCCGTCCAGGCTTGCTTGAGCGTTCTGGGTTTCGAGTTTTTATGAATCGCGCAGCGATTTGTTGCAAGACTCCCCTTTTGGGATCACCGACCATAGGGAGGTAATCCTGTCAAAGCTTGCTTGAGCGTTCTGGGTTTCGAGTTTTTGTGAATCGCATGGGGCTCATGTTATATGGAGTAGTACAAACTTTCCTAAGAGGTGTCGAATAGTTGCGTTAGGGATAGCAGCGGCATACCCCCGATAGCTATCGGGGGATACAGCGGATAGCCCGACCACGCCGCAGGCGTGGGAACGCCCGAAAACTTTCTACCTAAAATCAGAAATAGGGGATGTTTCGTAGTAACTGTGCGACCTTATATATAAACCTAATAAAAAAACCTTTTGTTGGGACGATTAAAAGTAGTAGCTTTCCAACCTTATTTTTTATGGCCACATGCGCATTGGAAGTAATGTAATGACTGGCTAAAAATATTGAACTTCATAAAATTGATTTCGGCTGGATTCCAAGTGATTATTGGCTGTAGGCAAATTTTATGTTGGAGAATACCATAATAATTTTATATCTTTAAACCTTTAACTAAAAACAAACTTTTAAGTCGATAGCAATGAAAAAATTATTTTCAATTATGGCAATTGCCGCACTAGTTTTTGCGGGATCGTTAACTGCAAATGCAACCGTAGCCAACAGCGCACCATCAAGTGTACAACAACTAACAACAGCAGCCACTGTTACCTTTATACAAGATGACGTTGAGGATGTTGCAACTGGTGATGATAGAGGGTGGCACCAAAGATTAAAAGAACGCTTTGTAGAAGGGGGTCCTGAATTTATGGGAATCGTTCTATTATGTTTGATTCTT
>JAWWCH010000432.1:0-2234 GCA_033720575.1 Marinirhabdus sp. | reverse complement strand
CGCCATAGGCCGTAATTGGAGAAGTATTACCAGCACCGCCTTTTTCCTCAGAAATACCTGTTACATAAGGTGTCACGGTTCGCACAAGATCCATATCGCTGGTCTCCATACCCACATCTTCTGCTGTGATATATCGACCGCTCAAGGAGTGCACAAATTCACCAAAACGCTTCATCAATTCCGGTGTTTTCTGTGTTTTTGCATCTCCGATGATTACCGCTTTACCCCCACCTAAATTTAGGCCGGTGATGGCACTTTTAAAGGTCATACCTCTAGACAGTCGAAGCACGTCGTTAAGGGCATCCCATTCACTATTATATTGCCACATTCTGGTTCCACCCAAAGCTGGTCCCAACACGGTATTATGAATCCCGATTATTGCTTTTAAACCTGTATCTTTGTCGTTGCAAAAAACCACCTGTTCGTGGTTATCAAATGATAATTGGCCAAAGACCGGAGCCATTTTTTTAAGGTCTTTTGTGTTAACTACATCAGTCACCATAATTTGAAAAGAATTTAATACATCCTCAAAAAGGACGTGCAAAAGTAGTCTTAAATTAATAATAGCACAAAAAGATTGTTGTTAAAATCAGAATTTGTTAATAAGTGAAATTGCCTTAAATGAAAGAACTCCAATATATTAATCGTTTCTTTATCAAATACAGAGGTCGTCTTCTTCTAGGCCTTCTAGTAACCATCATCGCTGCGGTATTCAAACTGTTCGTTCCTGTCATTATCGGCGACACGGTCAATGTGGTAGAAGCCTATGTAAACGGGGGAATTGCAGACATTGACACCGTAAAGTCTGAACTCATCAAAAACATACTGTTGATTTTAGGAACGACGCTGCTTGCCGCACTTTTTACATTCATTATGCGTCAAACCATTATCGTGGTGTCCCGATATATCGAATTTGATCTCAAAAACGTCATTTTCGAACAGTACGAACGATTATCATTGAGCTTCTACAAACAGAACCGTACCGGTGATCTTATGAACCGTATCAGTGAAGATGTAGGAAAGGTACGTATGTATACTGGTCCCGCTCTTATGTATAGCACAACCACCTTTACCTTATTTTTGGTGGTGCTGCCGTATATGTTTTTTACGGCGCCAGAACTCACCTTATACGCGGTAGCCCCCTTACCCGTGCTTTCGGTTTGCATTTATCGGCTCAGCATTGCCATCCATAGACGCAGTACCGTGGTACAGCAATATTTGTCTAAACTCACCACTTTCACACAAGAAAGCTTTAGCGGGATTTCAGTCATTAAGGCCTACGGAATTGAACCTAGAATCAATAGTGAATTTGTAACCCTTTCAGAGGGCAGCAGAGACAAAAACTTAGATTTGGTTAAAGTACAAGCCCTTTTCTTTCCACTCATGGTGTTACTTATAGGTGCCAGTAACCTTTTAGTGGTTTATGTTGGCGGACGCCAATACATTAATGGTGAAATAGATTTCGGGACCATCGTGGAGTTTCTGATTTACGTGAATATGCTTACTTGGCCCGTCGCCATCGTGGGTTGGGTATCCTCGATGATTCAGCAAGCGGAAGCGTCACAAAAACGTATCAATGAGTTTTTGGACGAAGTTCCTGCCATTCAAAATACAGTTTCTGAAAAACAGACCGTGGTGGGTACTATCGAATTCAAGAACCTATCATATACCTATCCAGATACCAACATTACCGCGTTGAAAAATGTTTCTTTCACTGTTAAAGCAGGCGAAACTCTTGCGATTGTAGGTAATACCGGAAGTGGAAAATCTACCATACTTGAATTGATCGGCAGATTATACGACGTAACCGAAGGCCAACTGCTAATTGACGGAATTCCCATTGCAGAACGCAACCTTGAAAATCTCCGTGAAGCCATTGGTTATGTTCCACAAGATGCATTCCTATTTAGCGACTCCATACGGAACAACATCAAGTTCGGCAAAGAGTCGGCAACCGATCTTGAAGTATTTGAGGCTGCGAAAAATGCGGCAGTACATGCCAATATTGTCGGATTTAGCAATGGCTACGACACCGTTCTTGGCGAACGTGGAATTTCATTGAGTGGTGGTCAAAAACAAAGGGTTTCTATTGCGAGGGCGATTATAAAGGATCCAAAAATATTATTATTTGACGATTGCCTTTCGGCAGTAGATACAGAAACTGAAGAAGAGATCTTGCAAAATCTTCAGAAGATTTCAAAAGACAAAACCACAATAATCGTGAGTCACAGAGT
>JAWWCH010000431.1:0-2243 GCA_033720575.1 Marinirhabdus sp. | reverse complement strand
ATACAGACAATTCCTATTAAAAGCACAACGATCTGCGTCATATAATGGTCAATTTAAGAAACGAATCTAAAACAACCTTTATGCTTTGGGTGATTTCAATTAGAATTTGCACGGTTTGGGTTAGAATTTGGAAGAAATGTTCCGTCCCATTGCGCTGCGCTAGTCCCTCCAGGTGTAGGCAACACTCAACGTGAGCCAATTTTTGCGTAATTCTGGCCCTTCAACCGACTTGTTGATATCCGTAACCCCGATGTTATATTTCAGATTAATGTCTATGGTTTCAATCAAAATATATCCAACCCCTAAGAAAACACTAGCGTCAAAAACGGTAAACACTTCTTGGAAATCGAATAGTTGGTCGAAGGAATCCCCAGTGGAAGACGGTATTTTTCCGAAGATATTGGTGCCCAGTTCTCCTCCCAAAAACCCTTGGAACTTATAATCGTACATATAATGAACACTCAGGGGAAAGTTTATTCCGTGTATTATGAGCGGCTCTTCAAATCCGTCAATATTAGCACCTAGATTGGTGTATGACGAACCATATCGAATTGAAAATGATTCGCTGATATAGCTAAATTGGTAGATGCCCAAGTGAAAACCTGTTTTAGAAGAAGCGCCCTCTAGTCCTGAAATGTTTGACTGTACGACGCCCACTTCAATACTACTGTAGCAATCATCACACCAAAATCCGGAATAATATTGGGCATCTGCCTGTTGAATCGACATAAAAATAAGCGCGAAGAATATAAATTTTTTCATATTGGGGCGTTGATAAATTAATGTGGTTTAGGTTGGATAGCTTCCAAAAGCAGCGAATATAAAGAAAGATCCGTATTCAAAGTGGGAGAATTCGCACTCCATTTTTAGCTTTTTCAATACCCAGATAGGTAATCAGTTCAACCTCAACCTATAGCTGTGAAGTAGATGTTGTCAAAAAAAAATAGTGAAAGCAGCTTTAAAAATGATGCGTTTGCCTGGGTGAACCAGAACCTTTGAGACATTATAGAAAAGTGATCCTGTAAAAAAAGCCTCTACATTACTGTGAAGGCTTGTTTTCTGTGGACTCCTCTTCCCCTAGATGAAACCACACGAGCTTCTTTGAATACAAAATGTAAACCTCGTAAATCACCGTATCGCAAAACAAAAAACCCAGCCTGATTTAAACTGGGTTTAATTTCGCTCCTCTTCCCCGATATGCATCGGGACACGCTTGGGCTCGAACCAACCCCGATAGCTATCGGGGCTTTGATTATTCCGAGTACCGCCGCTTGAGCCTATCAATAATATCGGGATATTTCGATAGATTCACAATATATTGTTTGCTCTTCATTCTTTTAATGTGACGCTCTAAAGAAAATGCCTGCTTCCTACTATCGCACCCGATTCTGAGAAACAATATCCAATCATTTGCCTTACCAGTAAACTTATTCCCTAGAGACCGTTTATGAAAAGCCATTCTCTTCTCGAAATTAGAAGTTTGCCCGATATAAAACCGCTCGAGCTTCTTTGAATACAAAATGTAAACCTCGTTAACCACCGTATCACAAAACAAAAAACCCAGCCTGATTTAGACTGGGTTTAATTTCGCTCCTCTTCTTGGGCTCGAACCAAGGACCCTCTGATTAACAGTCAGATGCTCTAACCAACTGAGCTAAAGAGGAATGTCGTATAGACAACAAAAGGGATTACCCTTTTTGCGGATGCAAATATAACCTATTTTTTAAGTATGCAAAAAAAGAAAAACACTTTTTTTAATGCCTGCTAATAATTTTCAATCCTTAGAAAAGATAGGTTGCCGCAACGATCAAGTTTCTACCTGGAGCTGAAATTCCGCTTGAGTACGGGCGATATCTTTGATCTGTAATATTTTCCAGTACGGCATTCAAACGCAATGAGGTATTTACACTATACTGGGCTCCAAAATTCAGGGTGTACCAGTTCGGTGCAAATGGGTTTCCGTTTTCATCTTTGGCATACAAGAAATCGTTACTCTGTTGACTTGGCGCCAGATCCTCAAAATCAAATTGACCGTTGTATTCTGCAAAGGCATCCACCTTTAATTTTTTCCAAGTATAGATCAAATGGGAATTCCCGAACTGAGGGGCCACGTGCCTACTGGGTGCTCGCGTTCCGTCATCTTCCTCGGCATAACCATCGGTAATATTATACTGTGAGGTAAGTTGCAAATCTTGCGTGAAGTTCACTTCCATGCCCACTTCAAAACCATACACCTCTGCTTT
>JAWWCH010000430.1:0-2248 GCA_033720575.1 Marinirhabdus sp. | reverse complement strand
TAGTTTAGAATTTCAGACCGCAATTCATCATCTTGAATCAAATCGATTTCGCCTGTACTTATGGCTTGGTCAAACGTGGCACTGGTAGACTGAAAGTAGTTGTTGGTAAGTATGCGCTGTTGACTGTTCGCAAAGGAGGTATAATTAAATTCTATCTTTGCGTTCAGAATTAAAAGGGTAGTATCCACGGCGGCCACTCCCATTCGAGCTCCTTCTTCGAACTGCTTCAGAAGTTCGAGGTCCCTACTCAAATTCTCTTTAAAATTGTGCAAAAGTACTTGCTCTTACGTTCGGTCTTTGTTATAATCGTTCCAAGAATTGATCTGCAGGGCAATTAAAATTCCTATGACGACGAGAACAATTTCGCCGAGGGCATAGATCAAATACTTCCCCACCTTATTTTCATTTAATAAGCGATGTCGTAACCTACGAAAAAATTTAATCATGAACCATTGATTTCCATAAAGATAGATTAATTTTTAAACTTTTTTACAACATAGAACAGTCTGTTACATATAATAAATACACGTTCGTGGCAGATTTAAGCAAGGACCAAACAAGCTTTTATTAGTCTACTACGAAAGCCTGAAGCGGCATTTGGAGCTTTATTTTCCCGTAAATTGTAGTACTTTTAAATTCAAATTGATCTCATGCATAAAATCACGCTCATACTGTTAGCACTAAGTATCATTGGCTGCGGAAACTCAAAAGAGGAAAACGACAAAACCCTTTCTTCATGGACCTATGATTATCAAGCCATTTCAAAATTGGGCGATACCCTGTACAGTGCACCACCAACAGAGGAACTTCTTGAAAAATACGAAGCAAAAAAACAAGCTTACGAAGAAAACCCAAATCTAGAAAACACGATCTGGTTCGGACGCTTTACGGCCTATGCAGGCGATTATCGGGAGGCCATAGCCATTTATACCCGTGGATTAGAACGTTTTCCGGACGAGCCAAGATTATTGCGTCACAGAGGGCATCGCTATATCACGGTACGAGAGTTTATTAATGCCATACAAGATCTTGAGAAAGCACGCGATCTTATTCAGGGCACTGAAAATAAAATTGAAGAAGACGGAATGCCCAATGCTGAAAACATTCCGGTAAGCACCATGCACGGCAACATTTATTACCATCTCGGATTAGCCTATTACCTAAGCAACATGGACGCAAAGGCAGTTGAAGTCTATAAGGAATGTTTGAGAACCTCCAACAATGCTGACAATGTGGTTTCAGCAACCCATTGGATCTATACCATAAATTGCCAGATGGGTCGGAAATCGACCGGACAGAACTACGTAAAACCTATCACTGCAGACATGCATGTCATTGAGAATGACGCCTACCACAAAGCTTGCCTGCTATATAAAGGCGAACTTCAAGCCAATGAACTGTTGAAAAAACCCGAAGATTCTCCTTCAAATAGCGCCTTGGAATATGGGGTGGCCAATTATTTACTATGTGAAGGCGATTCGGCAAATGCGCGACGCATATTAGAGGATATTGTATCGGGTAGCGATTGGGCCTCTTTTGGGTACATTGCGGCCGAGGTAGATTTGGCCACCAAATTCAGCAAGAAAAAATCCTAATGCTTTTTTCCCTTTTCCTCAATCCATTTGCTCATGTACTTGCTAGACTGTAGGGTATGAAATTGTAGCACTTGGCCCATAAAATGTTCCTTTCTATGCTGGGCGAGTTGTGAATTCAATTCTTCCATCTTCGTTTGAAAACCTGGCAAAAAATCGTCTCTATCAAATCGATGCGCAACGGTTTTAAAACCGTGGTCTTGCGCCATTTTCCAAGCGTCTTGATGGGTATATAAGCGCACAGCTTTTACCACAAAGGCTTTCCAATCATCACATACCCATGAAAGCCCTAATGTTGAACTATATATGCCCTCAGCACCCATTGGTGTAGTTACGCTTGGTAAGCCGTTTACCATGGCATCTATCAACTTCCCCTTAAGTCCTGCGCCAAAGGGAATAGGAGCCAATTGCACCTTGGCCTTTCCCATGACTTCGGAAATTGAATCTACCCATCCCATCAGGTTAAATCCCTCCTTCGGACAATGCATTTCCTGGAGCTGTTGAGGCGCGTAGGCTCCATAAATATGCAATTGAGCATCAGGAAGTTTTTCTCGTATCTGGGGCCAAAGGATTTTTAAAAGTTTTACCGAAGCAACGTTGGGTGCATGCTTTAGATTTCCGACTGCAATAAAATCCCTTCTATCAGAAAATGTGGG
>JAWWCH010000429.1:0-2260 GCA_033720575.1 Marinirhabdus sp. | reverse complement strand
GGCTTTATCTGTAATATCTACCAAAACCAGCTGGTTTTCGTTACTGCCGATAAGAATTTCACGATCGGTATAGTCTGTATCAGGTCCCGTATACGTTACCACTTGAGCGTCATGACTGTACGCCCCCATGGAATAGCCACCTGCTGCGACCGGATTTGTCGGATCTTGGATATTCACAAAATGCGGACCTCCATCGAAGGTACTCGTTCCAACCGCATAGGCAAACCCAGAATCTTCATTGATCACAATGTTGTGTGCACTACCAAATCCAGTATAATTGGCGTCTGCCTGGAAATTTTGGGGAGGGTTTGAAACACTTCGTAGTTTGGTGAGGTCAAACACTTGCATCCCATGTCCTTGAGCTTCACTTACCACAAAAGCATGATCGTTATACACTTTTACATCTCGCCAGGTACTTGCTGAGGTGGCTGTAGGCAACTTTCCTAAATACACAACTTCATTTGGGTCTGAAATATCAATAAATGCTGTTCCATTGTCTAACCCCATAAGGGCATATTCTTTTCCAGTAGTGGCATCGGTCCATCCCCAACAATCATTACCTCGACCCGCGTTTAGGTCATCCAAATCGATATGGTATATAAGGTCGATTCCTGAACACGGGTACATTTCGCCTGCTAATCCACCTTCACAAGGTGCTGGAAATGTGAAATCAGGCGGTGGCGGTGGAGGTGGGTCTTCCATAACAGGATCATTAGCCGTGTCATCTGTCATGTCTGCGGGCAAGCTGGTGTCATCTTCGGAACACATGAACATCGAAATCGAAACAAATAAAAGGAGAAAGATCTTTTTCATAGAAAGTGCTTTAGGTCACTAAAGTACACCTCACTTTCTTAATTAACAAGCCATTGGTGTCTTGTTTTATAAATGAAGCCGTATTTTTGCAGCGTACCATAGAAATGATTTATGTTCGAAAATAAAGACAATTCAAAAACGCCAATTTCATCCATAGGTGAATTTGGATTGATTGACCACCTTACCAAGCATTTTGAAATAAAACATGCCACTACGGTAAAAGGAATTGGGGATGATGGCGCAGTGCTGTCGGTTGAAGAGGGGTCACAGCTTGTGGTAACTACAGATATGTTGGTGGAAGGTGTGCATTTTGATATGAGTTACATGCCTTTGAAGCATTTAGGATACAAAGCCGTTATGGTGAACCTGTCTGATGTGTATGCTATGAATGCCGAGGCAAAACAGATCACTGTATCGGTTGCTGTTTCCAACAGGTTTCCTGTAGAAGCTATGGAAGAATTGTACGCTGGTATCCAAACGGCTGCAACGTTGTACAACGTCGATGTGATTGGAGGAGATACCACCTCGTCAACGTCAGGGCTTATCATTAGCATCACTGCAATTGGTCATGCCGCTCCTGATAAGATAACTTATAGATCTGGTGCAAAAGAAAATGACTTATTGGTGGTTTCGGGCGATTTGGGGGCGGCGTATCTCGGACTTCAAGTCTTGGAACGAGAGAAGCAAGTATATAAGGTGAACCCCAATTCGCAACCTGACCTTGAAAAATACACCTATCTTATTGAACGTCAGTTGAAGCCGGAAGCTAGAAAGGATATAGCTCCGCTGCTTGCAGAACTTGGTGTACAACCTACATCCATGATCGATATTAGCGACGGGCTCTCAAGTGAAATCATACATATTTGTAAGCATTCCGGTGTGGGATGTAATCTTTACGAAGATAAAATTCCTTTAGATCCCCAAGTTATACAGACCTGTGAAGAATTCAATATGGATAGTACCACAATCGCATTGAGTGGTGGAGAAGACTATGAACTGCTTTTTACAGTGGCTACGGAAGACTTTCCGAAAATCAAAGCCAATCCAAATTTATCCATCATCGGACACATGACAAACGAGAGTGAAGGGATGCACCTGATTACCAGAGCCAATACCAAGATTCCGCTTATTGCCCGTGGATGGAATGCCTTGGATGAAGAACAGGATTAAGCTGCACTTCAATACGTAAAAAAAAGCAAATCTTTTATGCTGGAATTTTTTGGGTCTTCTTTTCATAGAAGGATGCCAATACATTGTTGGTTTCCTTGATTTTTAAGGTAAGAATCTCTAAGGTGCCTTTCATGTTGTCGGTGACTTCCTTACCGCAATGGCAGCAACTGTATTCACTTATATGGTCGGTAATTTTTCGTGTTACCACGTAATCATGACCAAATGTTGCACACACAATGCTGAGCAACGAAAATGGAGGAGTTGTAGATTTTTCCAT
>JAWWCH010000428.1:0-2261 GCA_033720575.1 Marinirhabdus sp. | reverse complement strand
CTCATCACCCGCCTTAAGTCCAGCTTTGTCTGCTGGATAATCTTTGAACGGTTCCATGATGATGATCTTATCGTTCAAGGTTTTCACAGAGGCACCAATGCCAGTGTAGGTTCCGGAATTGCGAATACGGGCATCTTCCACTTCTTGTTCATTCCAATACACGGTGTACGGGTCTAGGTCTTCTAGCATGCCCTTAATGGCCTTGTCCATCAGTGTAGCAGGGGTTACCTCATCTACATAATTCATGTTCAATTCTTTATACATGGTGGTGAAAATTTCGATCTGCTTTGCGATTTCGAAAAAATCACCTTTAAAACTCACAGTGGTAAAGAACAGGGTGATGGCAAGTATGGGGAGTATAATCTTTCGTTTCATAATAAATCACTTTAGTACAGAACGCAAAATTGTGCGTTCAGGTATGTTTTAAATATAGTATTTTCTTGTCAGACCGCCTGTTAAGACTCTGTCCTAATCAGCTTTTTGAGCAAGTTCATCTGTCCGAGATGATAATGGGTGTGCTCTATGATTCCATGTACATTCCGATAGGTAGTTCCATATTTCTCGAAAGGCTCCAAAAGTTTAGCGTCTGGGAGGTCTTTCAGCAGCGAAGCAAAGTTTTCAGCTTCTTTCCATGTTTGTATACGAAGTTGGTCCCAATCGTCTTTGGAACGCACGGGGGAATGTTTAAAGCTCATGGCATCATTTCCTTCTAAAGGGCCACCTTCAAGCACGCGAGTGACCAACCGAACGTAGTATTGAACGTGGTGTACCAATGTTGCAATAGTATTACAATTGTCCACCTTAGTCGTGGCCTCTTGCCAGGTGAGGTCTTCAAGCACTTCTTTATAGCTCACGCCAGCAATACTGCCGCCATGGATCATGTCTGCGTAGAGTTTTGAAGTTTCTGATGCATATGCCATAACACGACCAATATAGTTTTATTTCTTCGTTTTGTTTCGGCGGATGAGCCACCGTACCAAGAGTGCGATCAGTACGATTAAGATCCAGAGGGGCCATAGATAGAGTATTCCGATGAAGAACACAGAAATGCCGTCCCACCCCCCTTTGAGAGCGTTCTTAATTTTTTGACCGTATGATAAGGTTACCCCGGTTTCTGAGGTGACCTTATAAAATTGAATGGTGACCGTGCTCATAGAGACTTGGTCTTGTAAATAATTTAAACGCCCTTGCTTGGCCTCAATTTCCTCTCGAATGGTAGAGAGTTCGCGTTCAATTTCAAGCATCTCCTTGACGTTCTTTGCCTGCTTCAACAATTCGAGATACCGTTGTTCCAGCTCCCGTTTTGCGTTCAGTCGGGCCTCGAGATCCACAAATTCTTCAGTAACATCTTGGCGCGAAATGGTTTTTTCATCGAAGTAGTTCACCCCTTCAGAAATACCGTCTATCAAAGACTGAAAGTTTTTGGTGGGCACGCGCACCACCATGTTTCTATAGATTCTATTGTAATTTTTACCGGCGTTATCGCTCGATACAAAGCCATTATTAGCTGCTACCAAATCCAGAATGGTTTGGTGGGTCTCTTCGGGCGTATTGCTCTCGAAGGAAAGATAGCCCGTTTGTATAATTTTTGCTTCACGCGGTATTGAAGTTTGTTGATTAGATGAAGAAATATCATTAGTAATCATCATCTTCTCTGTAAGGGCCTGAGTCTCTTCTAAGACCACAGGGGGAGCTTCAAAAGCGCCCAAACCTGAATTCGTTGCTACGTTTTCTCCATTAGAACACGCTAAGAAGAAGCCTAATAATCCAATTAAAATTGCCTTTGTCATACCATAAATTTATTAAGCAGTGTGGCCATAGTAGACGAAAGCTTGGCGTACTGCGGTTTGTCTTTACCAATGTATAAAAACAACAAAGCAAATTTCTTGCCATGTGTGACGCTTATTCCTTCTTTTTGAATTCGATACGTCTCGCGAAGTTGCCTTTTAATTCTATTGCGTGTTACCGCGCTTTTAAAATTTCGTTTGGGCACTGCAAATGCGGCACGTGTGTTTTCAGAGGGATCAAGCGGAAGATAAAACACTTTAAGGGGAAATTTGGTAGTAGTGCTGCCTTCAGCAAATAGCTTGGCGATCACCTTGCGCGATTTTAGCTTTTCTTCTTTTCCAAAGGTTTGACCCATGTTGTAAAGATATAAAAAGACCTTTCAGGTTCGGTTACCCAAAAGGTCTCATGTGTAATATTGAATTACGGCCTTATTTTTTACCGTAGCTGTTGTTATCTCGATTCACATCGGCCAT
>JAWWCH010000427.1:0-2262 GCA_033720575.1 Marinirhabdus sp. | reverse complement strand
GAAATTTTGACCAGCATCAAAAGTAACTTGTTCATTTGCTGGGCAATCTAAGACCGGTCCTAGATTATCGACCACATTTACGGTAGCAGTACAAACATCCTTGTTTCCAAAAGCATCATATACTTCAATTTCTACCGTATTTGATCCAAGATCACTACAGTCAAAAAACTTGTCACAAGCTAAAAAGCCGGCCACGCCAATATTGTCGGTTGAACCACCATCAGCATCTGAAGGTGTTAATATTCCATTTCCGTTTTCATCCAATTCAACAGTGGCGGTGCCGCAGTTGGCGACTGGCTTTTCGCTGTCGTTCGCTTCGGCTTTCACCAATAAAAATCCGCGTTGCATATCACTAATAACGATATTTCCACTTTCAAAATAAGGGTAAACATTCCACGCACCGCTAAAGCTAGCACTATTGCTGCCTGGGTACGAATCGAAGAATCCTTCTTCTGTGATATTTCCATTTTCTATATCTGAAATATCTAAAACCCGTAAACCTGCTCGGTAATTGGCAAGGTAGAATTTTGATCCTTTGGTATATCCATTGTGGTCAATAGCATCTGTTGGACCAGAATATTCAAAACTGAGCGTAGGGTTGTCTAAATCATTAAGATCGAACACCAAGGTTCTAGTGGGCACGCCGACATTTTGTTCATCTAGTTCATCTCCAAGCAAGAAAAATCGTTGGTCTTCAGTAAACCATCCTTGGTGGGTATATTCCACATTTCCGTAGCTCAAGGTTGAGATTCCCACAGGATTGTTTTTGTCTGTAATGTCAACAATAACAATTTCGTTTTCGTTGCTCCCTATCATTATTTCTCTTCCGCTGTAGTCAGGATCTGGCCCACAATATTGTACCATTTGGGCGTCATGACTGTAATCGTCCATACCATAACCTCCCTCACCTACAGGTGAAGTTGGATTTTGAATATTGATAAAGATCGGGCCACCGTTGAAAAGTGGACCCCCAAAATTATCTCTGGCGCCCACTGGGTACGCGTAGCCAGATTCTTCGTTAATCACGATATTATGCGCGCTACCGAATTCATCAAAATGTGCGTCTTCAGTAAAGGTTACGGGCGCACCTACGACATTGCGCAGACGCGTAAGGTCAAAAACCTGCATCCCGTGCCCTGAGGCTTCACTCACTACATAGGCGTGATTGTTGTATACTTTTACATCTCTCCAAAGACTGCTCGAGGTATGCGTGGGAAGTTTTCCTAAGTACACTGGGTTTGTTGGATTCGAAATATCGATAAATGCAGTTCCGTTACTCAATGCAACTATAGCGTATTCGTCTCCATTTGCAGGGTCTGTCCAACCCCAAGAATCATTTCCATTGGCCGCATCCAAAATCGTGAGATCTATAGATGATTGAAGCGTGTAACCATCACAAGGATATGGACCTGCCATTCCGCCAGAACAGGGGGTTTGTGCCGTGGCTGTGAAAAACGTAAATAATACGAATACGTAGGAAAATGTAGTTTTATTCATAGATTCAATAGGATTTAGATGTGTTTGTGGTAACGTATAATGTACTTAAAAATTGCGCAATGATTCTTAAAAATTCCTGAATATTCTGCAGATTTAAGCCAAAATTTTGCTCTTAAATTGCAAATATATCATTTATCTACTTCACTAAATAGAATCCGCTATTTATATCACTAATAATAATATGCCCACTTTGGAAGTATGGAAAAACGCTCCAAGCACCATTGAACGAGGCTGAATTGTCTGTTGGAAAGGAATCGAAATGAGCAATTTCATTTATGTTTCCGGTGGAAATCTGACTTACATCCAAAATCCGAAGTCCCGCGGTATAATTTGATAAATAGTATAAATTGCCTTTTACGTAACCGTTGTGATCAATAGCTGGTGTTGGCCCTCCATATTCCGAAAGAAGGACAGGGTTGTCCAAATCGGTAAAGTCAAAAATCAAGGTGCGAGACATAAATCCAAAGTTGAGTTCGTCCAGTTCATCTCCAGCAATAAAGTATTGCTGATCTTCGGTGAACCAACCTTGGTGTGTATAGCCTATTTGATCATATGCTACAGAAGAAATGGGCTGTGGGTTTTCTTTATCTGTGATGTCTACTAATACAACCTGGTTTTCGTTACTACCGATGAGAATTTCCCGATCGGTATAGTCTGTGTCTGGCCCGGTATAGGTTACCACCTGCGCGTCATGACTGTACGCCCCCATGGAATAGCCACCTGCCGCAACCGGATTTGTAGGATCTTGGATATTTACAAAATGCG
>JAWWCH010000426.1:0-2264 GCA_033720575.1 Marinirhabdus sp. | reverse complement strand
AAGGCAGACAGCGGTTCGTATTCTTGGGGCGTGACCACAAACCAGAGTTATTTGCCTTTGGATAACAGTGAGTTTTTTAAGAATGAGAGTGGCGATGAGACCCTGGTAGATTGGCTGCGTCAATACGCTAAAACCGAAGAAGAACGTGAGGAAGTATATATCCGCGGATTCTTAGGAAAAATGTTATTCAGTGGAGAAGAAGCGTTGAAGCAAAGTAACGTACTCTCAGGAGGTGAGAAGGTGCGATGCATGCTCAGCAGAATGATGTTGATGCGCGCCAATGTGGTGATGTTAGATGAACCTACAAACCACTTGGACCTGGAGTCGATCACGGCATTCAACAATTCATTAAAGAATTTTAAAGGTACCGTCATTTTTACAACACATGACCACGAGTTTGCTCAGACCGTAGGTAATCGTGTTATTGAAATCACGCCAAAAGGCGTCATAGATCGCTACACCACCTTTGATGAATACATGGGAGACTCCAAAATTAAAGAGTTGCGGGAGCAGATGTACGCCAAGTAATTCGTACACCTAATTTTTCTTTACCTCATTGTTCTTGTGCATCTATTTCCTTTAAATAGGTATCTATGGTTTCATTGGCACTCACCAATTGATCTTTACGGATGAACACGCGAACTTGTCCTGGAATTCCAATAGCGAAACCGCTTGTTATACCGCTTTGGTGATCGTCCTTTATAATGGGTTCAATACCAATTTCATTGAGCCGGGCACGCAGTCCTTGCGCTATCATCATAGGCCCTGTAAATATACGTGTGGTTTCTTCTGAATTTTCGATCATGGGTATTTAGGCGTTATAATAGTTGCTATTCCAAATGGCATTGTTAAAGTTTTTGCCTTTGGCAAAGCCATAAAACAGAACAATTCCGCCTACAGCTTTAAACATAAACAAGAACATCAATAGGTATTCTTGATTGGTTACTTCACCTTTCGTGAAGGCTCCCATCGGGGTGATGGCCGTAAGTAGTATGCTCACCACAAAAATGGCAAAGATTAGATTTTCAAAATTTTTATACGGCCACATCAACCATCTTCTCAAGGGGTGTAGGTCGTTCCCCCATTTGTGAATCAAGTAATAATAGTCATTGCCAATCGGAACAAAAAGCAAAGGATCGTCCGCATTATCCAGCTTTAAAAGTTTGGCAGGAGCTACAATTTTGAAGCCATTACATTGGGTATCGTGCTGTTTTTCCAGATTGCGAATTTTAGAAATGGCTTCTTCAGGAATCTCTTTTTTAAAGCGATGCGCTGCTACAAAGCGCAAGCGATAGGTGATGCATAGCTCCTTTATGTCTTCTAGATGGAAAATGTGCTCAGATTCCAGTTTATCTAGAATAAAATTGTTGTGTTCGGCTGGTCCAGCCGAGTTGATTCGCGTTAAAATACCATCCCGTTCTTTCTGATTTTGCGAAAAAATGGAGTAGACTTCCTCCATCAAGGTGTCTTCATAAGTTCGCTTATCTCGTTGGTGTCGGAGCTGGGTTTCTAAATTCGTTTTCGACAGCATAGCGTTTTTATTTTTAAAGATACAAAAGAGGCAGTGGGAATCCAATATTTTAACAACTTGCCTCGTTCAATATTCTCGGAAACATATCGTTATAGGGTAGGGAACATTTTTACTACCTTTGACTAAATATCAGTTGTTATGAAAATTAAATTACTTCTTCTTGCTGTTTTTGTTTTTGGAAGCATGCAAGCTCAAAAATATACCAATACCAATTCTTCTGTGGTGACTAAAGAGTGGAAAGGATTCACCTTTACTTCAGAAAAATCATTGTTCTTGAATATCGAAGACGCTGAGCCATTTTCTATGGCGGCGCCCTTGTTTGAACAGGGTGTGATCGCTGAAGATGCCATGCTAACAGCGTTCGTAATGGTTAACAATTCATTCAGTACTTTAGATGAAGAACAAGAGAAAGCGCTTTTTGGAGCCGCTAGCAAACCTTATGTAAGCTATCATCTAATTCCAGGTCGCGTAGACAGTCACGCCCTTGAAACGGCTGTTGACAATGGCGATGGAACCGCCTATTTTTCAACTGTTCTTGGGCAACGCCTAGGCGTAAAACGCAATGCATCAGGAGACTTGATGTTGTTTGATACGAATGGAAATACCGCAAAACTTCTCGCCACCGATTTCTACCATAAAAATGGTTTTTTCCATATCATCGACGGACTCATCTTACCCAGCAACAATGAATAGGGTTCGGTTGTTTTAGTTAAATAAAACACAAAACATCTTT
>JAWWCH010000425.1:0-2271 GCA_033720575.1 Marinirhabdus sp. | reverse complement strand
TTTTATTGTGTCACAACAGCTGATCACGACAATTCTAGTTGGTAACTTGAGAGCTATATTTTTCAATGACTTACAAACACACCTAATGCAAACCTAGTTGGAAACTCCGTCTGATTATCTCTCAAAAAATTTCCCAGTATAAACAATTCTAGTTAGATACTGGCTTGCAGCCCTTGATTCTAGCGGGATTCACTGGTCAATTTTCGAAGCTCTATGCATTCAGAAAGCGTCTTGAATGGAAACGGCAAAACGGTCGCAGCTTTATTTCGAACGTAGTATGTTGCCGTAAGTTCAACGCATTTTCGCTTCAAGTAGTCTGGTCCTTCCAAAAATCGAATGTGGTTAAAGTGTCCTCGACTGAACTTGAATCCACCTTTAGGAATGCCAACAAAATATGCTGAGTGCTCGGCGTCGTAAAAGTGCCCTGTCTGTGATTCCAAATACTCGTTATGCTGGCCTTTTAGAGAGTAATTTAACAGAATGCCAGTTTCTTCAAAGTAGCCATCAAACAGCAACTTTTCGGCATTTGAGCGGTACTGAATACCCTCACTTTTTAACTCATCTTTATAAAACTCGCCCTTGTTTGGAAATTTACCCAACAAATTCTTGAGTTGCAGGATAAGTGGATCTTCAGACTCACCATGAACACTCAGGTATCTATTAATATACTCTCTATTAATGCCGTCCGCGCTGGCCTTCTCTAATCTATTTAAGATATCAAAAAGTACTTTACCGTCAGGTACAGCAGCTATTCCTTCATGAACAATTGAGCAGATCTTCGGCTCGCTTGAACTCATGTCGATGACATAGTGAATGTTCTCGAAGTATCTTTTCTTCTCAGGAAGTTCAATACCAAGATCTTCAAAATAGTATTCATCTCCTAACTCATAGCTAAACATGCCAGCTTCGCATTTGAGAATGTGATAGGTAATAGGGTCGCTTTTATACTTCTGTTCGAGCGAAACAAACCAATATTTCTCGTTAAACTCTTGAATCAAAAACTTCTTGTTCATGCATTCAAGTTTTATCGCGATCTCTTTAACCCATGTATCGATTAAAACGCTCAAACCCTTGCTGTCTTTGGACATCACAGTTGTGTTGTACGTGCTTTGAGTGGCAGAATTCTGATTGTAAAACAAAGACTTCCTGTCTTCTAAGCCTGCTTTTTCATACTCGTCTTTACTATCAAGAACAACAAGCAATGGGGCATCGGCGTCCGCTTCCTCACGAGTTGTAAAATTAACAGTTATTGGCCAATTTTCATTTTTGAGTTTATTGAATCCTTCCTCAGAAGTGGAAGCGTTAATAACATTAATACCACCGGCATCATTAACAACATCATAAATTTTGTTGTAAACGCTTTTTATTTCAGCATTACCGTAATGCTGACGCCAATCGGCGTTTATCTGCTTTAAGTTAATGGAAAGAGCACCTTTGAAAACTTTATTCATCAACTCAACATAATGGTGTAAAGCACCTGTTCTGGATCTGCGAAGTGATAAAGGCTTTTGTCCAGATATATCGATAGCATTACTGGTATAATTTCCTTTGCCCGGACTATGGACAATTAATGAACCATTTTTATCTCTATTCAGCATTCCAGTGCCGATATCGAATGAAAACTTAGGTGCTTGTTCGATGTGTGATGAAGGTTTAAATGCAAGTTCCACCGGACAAAATACGGTGCCTTTAAGCTCTACGAACATTGAGTTAAAACGCACACTTTCCTTCAAATCTACACTGACACATTTGTAGATAGTCTCTTTTCTGAAGGTATCTGTTTCCAGAAAAAAATATGTCTCTCCTAACCCCGAAAATACCAGTTCACCTGATAACTTACCTAAAGCTCTGGTCATCAAACGCATGATTAATAAATCGTCACAATCTAAAAACCTCGATTGAACAAATCCTATATCAGGCAATTTCTCTGGGATTTCAGCCCCTCTATTTAAAAGTATCCAGTACTTTCCTCCATGAGAAATGAGGCCAAGCGGCGTTATATGTTTGTCAATTTTCGCTAGTCTCGTGGCGTAACCAGATTGACTTGTGTCAATAGCAAAACTAACTTGGTAAATATCGAATCTCTCGGCTAATTCTGAATGGCTAATTGCTACATCAACTAGCGTCGTTAAGCTCTTACTCATTAGCTAAGTCCTTTTATCGTTTCCAGCAGATTTAACAACTGCTCCACAGGAGGGATGTTTGATTGTCCTGTTTTTATATCTATGACACCCGGAACTTCAATGACATCTGCTTCTAATAGATTTGCTG
>JAWWCH010000424.1:0-2272 GCA_033720575.1 Marinirhabdus sp. | reverse complement strand
CGCTGCAATTTCTCATCGAAAAATTCTTCTCCCCCAAGTCTTTTCAATTTTCCCCGGAGTTGCTGAACAAGCTGGCCCCTGACCGCTACTGGGATTTTGAGGGCTCGATATTCCTCTCGTCTCGCATCGACTATCCCATTCACGGGATCATCGAGCTAATCCAGGCCATGACCCTCTTTCGCCTCTACGATCCCCTGGTGCTGGCGCGCATCCAGGATAATGAGATCCGTTTTCCCAAAGGCCAGCAGCCGTTCACAATGGCGGAATTGTTTTTGGCAGTGCAGGATGCGGTGTGGCAGGAATTAAATCGCCGGGAGAATATCAACAGTTTCCGCCGGGAATTGCAGCGCATTCATTTGTACGCTTTGGATGAAATCGTGCTGAGGTCCCCCTTCGGCTTTCCCCGCGACGCCCTTATCCTGGCGCGGGCAGATTTAGTAAAAATAAAAGCGGAAATTGACCAATGTCTTGGCGCTGCTCAGTTAGATGCTTATACTAAAGCGCACTTGGAGGAAAGCGCCGCCAAAATTGAAGCTGTCTTGAGTGCCCAGGTGGAACGGAGATTCTGATTCAAGAACAAGAGCCAAGATTCAAGAATTAGATGACCGCGAAGGCAAATTAAATCCTGGAAGATTTAATCCCGACAAGTTAGCCGGATGCTAACAGCCTTTGTCGGGATGACAACTAACGTATTTAGGAGCTTAGTACACGACAAAAATTAGTCTAAAAAGTTCAACCTGACTCTTGTGTTTTGTAAATTTTGTTTTGCAGAACAAAAGAAAACACGAAAGGAGTCAGGTTGACAAGGCATAATAGCAAATTAGATGAACTATTGCAAACGCGATTTTCCTGGAATAAGTCTCGCATTCGTTTTGTCAGCATGTTTATCATATCGTTAATCAAGGTTAAGACGGTGAATTTAACTCAAATAGCTTTATCATTGAATCCGTATGCTCAGGCAGAGTCGAATTATCGACGTTCACAACGTTTTCTGGCAGACTTTGAGTTTGACTTTGCCAGCATTGCCACCTTCATGCTCAGTCTTCTTCCAATAGCAAATGGTTTTGTGTTAACCCTGGATCGAACCAATTGGAAATTGGGCAAGAAGGATATTAACATTCTCATGTTGGCTATCGCATATAAAGGAATAGCATTTCCGATTTTATGGAGTTTTTTATCTAAACGTGGCAACTCCAATACAGCAGAGAGAATCAAGTTGATGGATCGCTTTATCAAGCTATTTGGCACCTCATCCATCCAATGTTTAGTTGCGGATCGAGAATTCATTGGCAAAGAGTGGTTTGATTATTTAAAGGTAAAGCAAATCGCCTTCTATATTCGTGTTCGCAACAACGCACAGATCATCCGGGGAAGAGGAAAAATTCGTGTCGATTCGCAATTTAAGATGCTTAAACTAAATGAGTATGCTATCCTCCCTCAGAAAGAATTTATCTATGGCCATCAATTATCCGTGGTTGGGATGAGATTGGCCAGTGAATACCTGATTTTGGTAACCCTGCATGAGCCTGAGAGTGCCATTGAGTATTATAAACAACGTTGGCAAATTGAAACCCTTTTCGGAGCATTCAAATCCAGAGGATTTAATTTTGAAGATACACATTTGACACACCCACAACGGATTAACAAACTGGTGGCGCTCTTAGCAATTACTTTTGCATGGGCTCATTTGGTCGGAGAGTGGCTGCATGAACTAAAACCGCTGAAAGTCAAAAAACACCAGCGACTGGCCAAAAGTATCTTTCGATATGGATTAGATTATTTAAGAGAAATCTTATTGAACATTCATATCAAACTCGCTGAATTCGAAAAAACTATACAAATTTTGTCATGTACATAGCCCCCTCCCAAAATATTGGTGTGGCAACGTTTAAGATATTTGGAGCTTTTGTTTTGCCGCCTCTATGCACATATATCACAATAAGCCTGTGAAAGATAATAATTTCACTGGTAGCATGGCGGTATATTCCCCGATCTTGCAAACGAAAGGAAGAAATTGATTTATGAAAAAAAATTATTCTGATAGCTCTCTTTGGGGTGTTATTTTATTTTTCACTTTCCGCACAAAACCTGTTCACTACATTAGATTTCCTGAAATGGCCGGTTGACCCGGTAGCTATCGGGCGCGGGGAAAGCGGAACCGCCCTGGCAGGCGGCGTTCAGTCGCTCACCTTTAATCCCGCCCACGTCAATCAACTGCAAAGTTACCAGATTTTCTATAACCGCCGATCTTTCGGAGAATCTCTTAAGGATG
>JAWWCH010000423.1:0-2272 GCA_033720575.1 Marinirhabdus sp. | reverse complement strand
GGTGTCGTCTCCCAATAGGTCTACATACCAAAGGTCGCTCATCCCTATAGTTCCAGGCATATCTGAAGAAAAATAGAGTCTTTTTTGGTCCACGCTAAGGGTAGGATGTGCAACAGAATACGATTTGCTATTAAACGGAAGCTCTTTGACATCACCCCAAGAATTGTCGTTGGATTTGGTTGCCTTATATAATTTTAAACGAATGGTTTTATTTCTGTCTTTTCCTTTTTTACCGTCCAAATAGTTATTTCGGGTAAAGTAAACGGTGTTGCCATCTTTTGTAAATGCTGTAGATGATTCGTGGTATGGCGTATTGATTTCGCCAGAAAGCTTGGTCGGATTGGAAAGGATTCCTTCCTCGTCCATATCAGCAACGAACAAATCGAGATATGGCTGGTCGGTCCATGTATAGGTTTTATTTCCTTCAGAAGAAGTATTGGCGGAAGCAAACACCAGTTTATCTCCATAAAACGATGGTCCAAAATCTGAATATTCCGTATTTATAGCTGTTTTATCCAACACGTACCCTTTCGCCTTAAAAGCTATGCTTTCAAGATAATTGGGATCGTCTTTATAATTTTGGATGATCAAGCCTTCTCCCCCAGATTCAGCATACAAATCCATTAAACGATTAGACTTCTCATACGCTCCCTGACTTTTCAAGGACTGAGCAGCACGATAATAATAGACGGGTTCAACTTCGCTTGGATAGGCATCTACCAGTTTCTGGTACCATTTGGCTGCGTTGTCGTAATCGCTATTCCAATAATACGTGTCACCAAGGTTTTTAAATATTTGAGCAGACTCATAGCCATCTTCCACCACTTTCAAGTAGATTTCACGGGCATCGATATACGAATAGGTATCAAATTCTTCATTGGCCTTTTTTACCTCTTTTTTTTGAGCAAAGGCTGAGTGTGTCACTAAAAGTGACACTATTGTTAAAACTACTAATTGAATCCGTGTAGCGTTCTGCATGGTTTAGTTTCTGTTAGTTTTAAAAGAATCTTGGTGTGAGTACGCGTTCAGGCTTGCTAAATACGTCAAATCGCAACATGATTTCGTATGAACCATCACTAAACTGTTCGATATCTGTGGTCTGATAATCATAACCGAACCCGATAAAAATTCCGTCCGTTGCTTGAAAACCAGCCAGCGCACTGAAGGCAGCGCTCCATCGATATGCCGCGCCCAGCGTGAATTTTTCTTGAATCAGAAAATTGGCAGACATGTCCCATTGCAAAGGCGATCCACTCACTAACTTTACTAATGTTGCAGGCTTAAACTTTAAGTTTTCGTTTATATCAAACACATACCCAGCGATCAAAAAATAGTGTAAGCGCTCTGCAGCAACGCTTTCCACATTAATAGTGTTAATGGTGCTTTCGTCATAATGCTTGGTGGTCAGAAAATTAGGCACCGAAAGTCCGGCATAAAACTTTTCCGTATTGTAATAGACCCCTGCACCTATTTGCGGTTGTAAACGGTTATCAACATTGTTTTCAAAAAGCGGGTCGTTTTCATCGAAGAGGTCCAGTTTCGTAAAATCAACGTCCAATAGATCGATACCGGCCTTCAATCCAAAGCTCAATTCGGCATCCGAAGAAACATTGATACTGTATGAATAGTCTATATTCACATTCGACTCGATCGCTGGGCCGATCTCATCTCGCACTATGGACAAGCCCAAGCCCATATTTTCAAGTACTCCAATTGGAGAGTTAACAGTAAATGTTCCAGTTTTTGGAGCTCCTTCAAATCCTACCCATTGTGTCCGGTACAAAGCTCCAAAACTTAGAGCACCTCTTGATCCAGCATAGGCAGGATTCACAATCTGTGTATTGTACATGTATTGCGTATACTGGGCATCTTGTTGCGCCAAGCTACTCGAAAAACCAGCGAGGCAAAAAAACAATATGATTAGATAACTGTATCTCATACTAAAGTATTTTTTATTTGGGGGCGGTTCGCTTCAATTCGGATTCCAAACAAAAGCGGAATTAAAAAGAGCGCCATTGTGGAGCTCTTTTTAACTTTGTTCATTTCATTTGTTAATTTACAATGATAAACATGGAACGACGATTTAGTTGGTGTTCTTCTTCCGTACATGCCACACCATCTGCACAATTGTTGACCAATTGATTTTCACCGTAACCTTTTGCAGTTAATCTGCTCGCATCAATTCCTTTATTTATCAACCAACGTAATGTAGCTTGAGCTCTGCGCTCAGATAAAGCTTCATTATAGGCATTATTTCCTCTAGAGTCGGTCT
>JAWWCH010000422.1:0-2273 GCA_033720575.1 Marinirhabdus sp. | reverse complement strand
CACACTCGATGATTTTGTTTTTTTTACGGGAATGAAAGACAGTATTTTCTTCGCCTCCAACTCACAAACACAATTGCAAGACGCATTAGACACTAAAACGGTTCCTAACGAATCATGGAAAAAAGCACTTTCGGTCATTAAAAATAACGAACTTACCACCACCGTTTCTGCTCCGAGATTCCAATTTCCGGAAGGACCCACTGTGGCACTCGCCAGTCACCAATCCTTAGATCTTGCACTAACGCCCAACGGTGCAATCGCCTCGGGGGTTGCTCTGGTTACTGACAGCGTACCTAAACTGCTCTCGGTTTTTCAAGATCAGATTCCACAGCAAAATGATTTGGAACGAATTATTCCGAAAAGTGCATTTTCCGCAGTTTCATTTACATTGAGTGACGCCTCAAAATTTATGGAACATCTATCTGAATTTACCTCAGCACCTGTTCCTAATGCACCGTTGGAACTACTCAGCGGCGCAAATGAACTCGGTGAAATACACCTCTCAAGCGGAAGCGCCGTCGCATTAAAAAGCATTGACCAAAGCGCCACCCAGGAAGCTTTGGCTTCTGCCTTAACCGAAGCAGGTGAGTTCCGGGAAGTAATCCTGTATGATTACAGTGAACATCAGCTTTTTAAAAAAACGCTCCATCCGTTCATCCAATCCGATTCCTTGACCACTATGTTTCAGTTAGACGAATTTTTTGTCTTTGCTGAAAATAACGACGTGGCAGAGAACATGATATCAGCGTACAAGAGCAACGGTTGTTTGGACAAGGATGCTACATTTGACAATAGCAGTAGTCATGTGAGTAATGCCTCTTCCATGCTCGTTTACGGTATGAACAACAAAACGGCTGCAGTCATCCAGCAGTTGGAGAACATTTCTGGAGCGACATCAGATTCAAGGGATACCCAGACCCAATACCCTCTAGCGCTGTTGCAATATAGCTTTGACCGTGATTTTGCACATGTACACTTCGTTTGTTTGGAAGTTGGGGAAAAAACGTCCTTGGCCAAAGGTGGTGTTTCAGAACTGTTTAGCAAGACACTAGAAAATGACTTGCTCACTTCGCCTCAATTTTTCAGCAACCACAGAACAGGCAAACAGAATGTCGTTGTTCAAGACATTACCAATACGATGTATTTGCTTTCAAATACCGGTAAGACCCTTTGGACCAAAACTGTGGATGGAGCCATCATTGGAAAGGTGCATGAAGTGGATTTACTTCGAAATGGAAAGAAGCAAATGACTTTTGTCACCAAGAACAAATGGTATGTGATTGATCGAAACGGTAAAGACGTGACTGGTTTTCCGGTAAAGTTTAGAGACCATATCACACAGCCCTTGCAGGTATTTGACTACGACAACAATCGAAAATATAGATTTCCGATTGTTCAAGGCAGAGAAATTTTGCTCTACGATAGCAAGGGGAAAGTAGTGAGCGGATTTACCTTCCGAAAAGCAAAATCGAATATTGTATTGCCTGCAGAACATATTCGCATGGGGAATAAAGATTACATTCTGATCGCCGAAGAAAACGGCACCCTCAATATCTTGAACAGAACAGGGAAAGTACGGGTTCCTGTTTCAGAGAAATTTGAATTCTCTGAGAATACCATTGAACGAGAAGGGAGTGATTTTGTGGTGATTACGTCAAACAATGTGAAAAAGAGCATCAGTGCAAACGGAAAAGTAACCAGTACCCCTTTGGAAGTTTCGAACAATTATCATTTTGTGACCAAAGGAAATACCAAGGTCACATTAGATGACAACCTATTACGTATTAATGGGAAACTTGCCGAGCTTCCCTTCGGAATTTATACAGCTCCGAAAATTTTTAAGGAAAATAGAAAGACCTATATCACCGTTACCGAAACCCAAGAAAACAAAGTGTATGTTTTCGACAACAGCAGCGCAATGTTGCCCAACTTCCCTATATATGGTTCCGGTTCAGCCCACATTGGCACTTCAAGCAGCAATACGTGGCTGGTGGTAGCCGCCGGCAGCAATGGGATTGCGATGTATCAAATAGATTAAAATGTGCTCAATGAGCGTGTAAAAAGCCTTAAACGTTTTCCTTTTGAGCCGCAGTGGCCTCAAATAGCGTAAGAAAGTGTTTGCGGAGTTTTTCCTTTACTTCTTCCAACGGCACTTCGGCTTTTCCTAGCTCTACATTCAACGAGGTAACCGCTTTACCTTTGATTCCACACGGAATCATATTATCAAAATATCCCAGATCTGAATTCACATTGAACGCAAAGCCGTGCATGGT
>JAWWCH010000421.1:0-2284 GCA_033720575.1 Marinirhabdus sp. | reverse complement strand
AGAACAACTTCTACGAAAATGACGGAAACGGTAATTTTGTACAAATGATTGAAACTACCGGAATCAATAAAAACGACTTGGGGTCTTGGGAAAACTTAGCAGCAGACTTTAACAATGACGGATATATGGATATCCTTAGTGAAATGTCAAGTGAGTTATATCTTGGTAACGGCGACTTAACCTTTACCGGACAAGATTTACCTTTTGATGAAGGTGGAATTGGTGATTTCAACAATGATGGGTTTTTAGATGTAGTACGAGGTGGAAATTTATATATCAACGATGGGAATACAAATAACTATATTAAGATGACCCTTGTTGGCGAAGAAAGCAATATCAATGGAATTGGCGCTAGAGTAACCATAACTGGTGCTTGGGGTTCACAAATGCGTGAATTGAGATCAGGACAAGGATTCCAGCACATGAACTCATTGAACGTGCATTTCGGTATCGGTACGGCTACCACAATAGATGAAGTAATGATTGAGTGGCCAAATGGTACCGTAGATATTTTTGAAGATGTTGCACCAAATCAATCTTTAGTGGTTACCGAGGGAGAGACCGGTACTACAATGGGAATTGATGATATCAATGCAAATTTGGTGAGTGTGTTCCCTAATCCTACAGCTTCAGCCCTTAATTTCTCAATGGAAGGTCTCCAAGATACACCGGTTACCATTATTGATGTAAACGGAAAACTGGTATTGAACACAACCATATCTTCTTCAAATTCAATTGACGTATCAGCCTTAAAAAGCGGCGTATATTTTGTTCAATTTGAAATGGAAGACCAAAGACAAAGTATCAAGTTTGTGAAGAAATAAGTTCGCAAACATAGCAAATAAAAAAAGGCGCTCTTGGAGCGCTTTTTTTATTCTTCAACTATCAAAGTGTCAATTTGTAAGCGCACTTTCAATAATTCAGCCATACGCTCCATACGCTCCCTTTTGTCTCTACTACGTACGTTGCTTGCCCAAGACACGGTAAAAACAGGCAGGGTGTCTATTTTTTCAAAATTTGTGGCAACACGTTTGGAATACGCAAAATTGTCTAAGCCCTCAAATGCCACACGCATTTCCTTGCTTACTGCTTCAAAGGGAAAATTATCTTTTATGGTCAATCGGGCAATTTCATCTTCTAAAAAATCAATGCGTTCGTCCTTATCGCGAATGGCCTGTTCGTTTTTCACATACAGATCTTCAAGAATACCCGCCTTGACTTCCCCGGACAAACGCTCTGCCAGTTCACCGGATCTGTCGGACCCTTGATAAATTCGTAAAGTCACGTCTTCTAGTTTTTCCGTTTCTTTCAACTGATCGATCCATTCATTTATTTTAGGTTGGGGCACGGGTTGCCCAATGAGGTAAACTTCGATTTTCTTGGTTTTATAGTCTTGTGACGCCTTCACCACTTCTGCACCGTCGTATTTAATAATATCACGAACAAATTCCTTCGTTTTATTTTCAAAAACCTGCTCTTGCAGTAAATTATAGAAAAGATAGATACTCGGTACAATTACAACAATAGCTATTAATGAGGCAATTTGTGCGATAAAACGTCTCCGCTTCGAGTTGGCGTACCGAACTAATGGAAATCGTAAAATCTTAGAAACGATAAATGTTGAGAGTGCAATAAAAACGGCATTAATAGAAAACAAATACAACGCTCCGCCGGCAAAATCCATACTACCAATTGCTAGTCCGTAACCCACGGTGCACAGTGGTGGCATTAGAGCCGTTGCGATGGCTACACCAAAAATGACACTAGCAATGGTTCCACTCTTAGTTTTTGCCACGATGAGGGCCAATCCACCAAAAATCGCAACCAAAACGTCTAATATCGTAGGATAGGTTCGGGCAACAAGCTCTGGGGTTTCTTCAGTTAACGGTGAAATAGAGAAGTATAGGAACGCCGTGAGCACACTCAACAATACCATAACCCCCAAATTGATTAGCGAGCGACGCAAGGTCACTACGTCATTGATGGCGACAGACAACCCTACACCCACAATAGGCCCCATAAGCGGTGAGATAAGCATGGCACCAATCACAACGGCAGTACTACTTACATTGAGACCAATAGAGGCCACAAAAATGGAAAAAATGAGTATCCAGGCGGTATGCCCTTTAAATGAGATATCTTTTTTTACCGCATCAATGGTCGCATCTCGATCGGTATCATTCTGAATGTCAAATAACCCCTTCAGAAATTTGGTCAGGCCTTGCCAGGCATTTTGTTTATCCTGCTCGAACTCAGCCTCATTTGGCGTGATGTGGTTCTTGTT
>JAWWCH010000420.1:0-2289 GCA_033720575.1 Marinirhabdus sp. | reverse complement strand
CATTCTAAACAGAAAGTTGTGAATATAGACTTCGGTTGTTGGAATCGTCTAAAAGCTGATGGCATTAATTTTTTACAAACGCCAAACTTATAAAGATGCAGTAAGACACAACAAGAACAAGCCCTTTCCACCTGCCGATTTCAAATTTTTTCGGAATGAAGGCCAATGGAATTAGTACAGCAGCAAAGCCCAACATCCACCAAATATCGTTGGTGAGCACTTCTTGACTCTTAACTGCAATAGGTTGAATGATCGCGGTAACACCAAGAACAGAAGCAATATTGAAAATGTTTGATCCGATGAGATTCCCCAACGAAAGTGCTTTTTCCTTTTTTAAGGCGGCAATGACGGAAGCTGCCAATTCTGGAACACTCGTTCCAACGGCAATCATGGTCACGGCAATCACACGTTCACTAATTCCCAAGGCCGTTGCAAGATCTACAGCGCCCATAACCAAAAGCTCACTTCCTCCGTACAAGGCCACTCCCCCTATGAGCAGCCACAACACAATCTTAAAATTACTTGCTTTTGAAAGTCCGTCATCAACCCCATCATCAACAGGATGGGTCTTCCTTGTATTCCTGGCGCGTTGTATGAGCAGATAGAGGTATACAAAAAGTACGGCCATAAGCCCGACCCCTTCAAATAACGATATCTCGTTATCGGTTTTCAGCACAAAATATAGTACCAGGGACAACAGCATCATCATAGGCCAGTTGAACTTATAAAAATCCCGATCGATAGCTAATGGCGCGATTACTGCGGTAACTCCGAGCACCAATCCGATATTGGCAATATTTGAGCCAATTACATTTCCTAATGAAATATCACTGTAACCATCGAGTGCAGCTTGAATGCTCACCAAGAGTTCAGGCGCAGATGTGGCAAAAGACACCACGGTAAGACCGATCACCATTTTAGATAAATTCAGCTTAAAGGATAAGCCAACAGAAGATCGAACCAAAAACTCGCCCCCTACTACCAAGAGAATTAGACCTAAAACAATGAACAAAACACTCATACCTTTATATTAAGGAGCGAAGATAACAAATGCCTATCGAGAGACGAATTACCTTTCTTTTTTTAAGTAAATTTTAAGGAGCAGTGCAATAACCAACTACATTTTAAGTTATATAACTACTAAAATAGTTGTAAAACTATAAAAATAGTTATACGTTTGCAGAAGCACACTTGAAATGCAGAGTATTATGGAACAGATCACAAATAAGGAAGAAGAGATCATGCAAGCGCTGTGGAAACTAGAACACGCTTTTGTAAAGGAAGTCATGGCTGAACTCCCAGATGGAAATCATTACAATACCGTTTCTACAATTGTTCGCAATTTGGAAGAAAAGGGATATGTGTCGCACAAAGCTTTTGGAAAAACGCATCAATATTACCCCATCGTGAGTAAAGCCGCCTATACCGAGAAATTCATGAATTTGGCCACCAAGCGCTACTTCGACAATAGTTATAAAAGCATGGTTTCTTTTTTCGCAAAGGAAGAAAAAATTAGTGCTGAAGAACTTCGTGAAATTTTGGACATCATAGAAAACAAAAAATAACATGGAGCTCTTCACCTATGTATTGAAATCGGCCGGTATTCTTACCCTATTTTATCTGGTGTACCGAATGGTGTTACAGCGGGACACCTTTTTTACGGCCAATCGTACCTATCTTCTCGCAGGTATTCTTGCTGCCCTCACGCTACCGTTTGTTACGTTCACCACCGTGACCTTTATTGAAACACCGGTACTGCTCACAACCAATTCTGAGGTCCCCCTAGCACCTCTCAATTCTATCAATAACACTACGGAAACCGCCTCTTTTGATTTTTGGACCTTGGTTTCGTGGGCCTACCTTGCAGGTGTCGTGCTGATGTTTGTTCATTTTAGCATACAACTATTTTCATTATTGAAACTCCTGTTCACCCATTCCGCTATTTCCTATAAAGGGTACCGAATGATAGAGACGTCTCAAACCATTGCTCCATTTTCTTTCTTTAATTATATCGTATATAATCCCACGACACACCAACCTGAAGAGTTACAAATGATATTGGCTCACGAAAAGGTGCATGCTTCACAATGGCACAGTTTAGACATACTGTTGGCAAATTGCATGCGAGCGTTTCAGTGGTTGAATCCATTTGCCTGGTTTTACAAATCGAGCATAGAAGCCAATTTGGAATTTTTGGCCGATAGCGAAACGGTGGCGGAAATATCGTCTAAAACAGAATATCAAATGGCACTTTTAAAGGCCTCATCAACCCTTCCAGTGCCCGCACTT
>JAWWCH010000419.1:0-2292 GCA_033720575.1 Marinirhabdus sp. | reverse complement strand
CCTTCTTTTTCCAGGGCCATGGAGACATCGATGCTCGAAATGCGGGCGTGGGCGTATTGGCTGCGGTGGAAGGCAGCATGAACCATGTCGGGCAGGTCGACATCATCGGTGAATAAAGCACGTCCGGTGAGTAAGCGGGGATCTTCATTTCGTTTAATGCGTTCGCCAAAAAATTGGGTTGCGGCCATTTTGGGTCCTCCATTGATGGTGGAAAATCATACAGGCAGACTATAAGCATTTTTGCATTTGCAGGCAAAAAAATCTTGGATCTCCTTTTGGCCGCTCGCGAGGGGGTGTCACGGTTTGTTCACATCCGTGACCTACAGATCCGTTATCATACTATCAGGCCGCCAAACAGGATCGCTCACGATCAACGATTTATCAACGAAATAATGTTATTTTGCGCATGTCGGATAGATACGCTTTATATATGGCATTCAAAATAGGAGGTTGTGATGAATTTGCAGATGTGGAAAGAACAGTGGGATGGGCTTTTGAGCTATTTAGATGAAACCAATTCATATTATGAGAGTCTGGTAGAAACGGTGCCACGGATGGAAACCATTCAGGCCCTGACTCAATGCTTGCGCTCTTTTGCCCTGGAACAATTTGATTTCTTGTATAAGGGTGTACTACAAAATCAACTGACAGAATCTGACAAATTCTTTTTTGATTACGCTTTTGGCGTCACCCTTGATCAGGTTGGTTACGACGTGTCGGTGATAGAACAGGCTGCCAACCAGCGTATTCGCGCCCACCAATTGGGAGAGGGGAACCCCATTCAGCGGGCGTTAGGTGTTGCCGACCAACTGGCTTATAATGCCCTGGACCAGGCGCAACCAGTGAATGGAAATGGCATGTTACGGGAGCACACAACCGTATTGACCTATTTCCAGAAGTCACCCACGATTCGCGTTATTCCCTATGCCCCTATTGTCTTGGTGGCAATTCCACAAAGTTGTATCACCAATCAGCGCGATTTCCTGGCCATACCGCATGAGGTCGGCCATTATGTATATCGTCACGGCCGTTTTAAGTTTGGCGAGGGCATTGATGAATTTCTAAAAACATTGCCCCAGAGCCTGGCGGCAGAGAGCGTTGGCAGGCGTTGGTTCGAAGAAATATTCGCCGATGTCTATGGAACCTTAGTGGCTGGACCCGTAATGGGGATTGATTTTCAGGATTTGATGCTTGAGTATTCTGTGGATAAATTTAATACTGACGACGACGATCATCCGGTACCTAATTTGCGCCCCCACATTTATATTAACGTCCTGGCTCAAGATGGCATTTTCTCCGCCTGGGCAGAAATGCTGCGCGAGAATTGGATGGAATATATAAATAGATTCAGCCAAAAAGTTGAACCTAAAAATAGGGAAGAAATCAGCAGCAAGTTCAAGAATGAAAAAGATGGTAGATTGACGACAATTGAATCAGTTGTCTCAACAGAGATCTCCCAATTGGAGCAGGCTGCCTATTCTACTCGTAGCGTTGATATCGCCGTCAATATTATTCGTGACACGCTGTTAAAAGATATAAAGGGCGGCAGTTGGACAATTGATTTAGCCCAACCTGCCGCCGATGAAAACGCCAAAAGCCTGTATGGCAAGTTTGACGATTACGTTGGAAATTTGCCTTCGGTCCAGATACCCGAATTAACAGTCAACGGACAGGTGCTGTCTGTGGTCCAGTCGCCTGGCAAGCCGTTTCAATTAAATCGCAAACCAGGTGAAACCGGATTGGAAAAGATCGATGGAACCAGGAAAAAACGCAAGGAGTTAGCGCGAGAAGGAAAAATTCCGGCCGAAGAATGGTTGCGGGTTATTGATGGGGCTGGCTGGGCGACGAAAGGACCAGATTGCGAAGGGACGACCGGCGTATGTTAGCGACTAATTAACTTCACCAAGATCCTTATGAATTCGATGTCATTCTTTCATCCTTGACAAGGTTAATATTTTCTTGAAGTCTGTTTATCAGATTTTGGTTTTTGAGTTCAACGGCAATTTGCAGAGCCTCGGCCCAGGAATCGGTTGCCTTCTCTTTATTTTGCAGGCGATTGTAGTAATGACCCATATTATAAAGAGCAATCGCAATTTGCAAACGAATTTTTAGATCGCGAAATATCTCCAGGCTTTCATAGGCCAGGGCTAAGGCAGTTTCATACGCCTGTCTGTAAAATTTTATTTCACTCATATGCAGTAAGATCATTGCCTGTGAGCGTCGATCACCTATGTATTGGAGCAGTTTTAAGCTTTGCTCGGCTTCTTTTTCAGCCTCGTTGAAATCTACTTG
>JAWWCH010000418.1:0-2296 GCA_033720575.1 Marinirhabdus sp. | reverse complement strand
ATCGGTTCGGCATTCCAAGCGATTATCGACGGTGCGTTTGCTCCCGTTGGAATAGTGGGTGGTGCCGTAGGGGTATTGATTCAAGGATTTAGACGCGCTGCATTCTCGAACGAGGCAGGGGTAGGTTCGGCTTCTATTGCGCATTCAGCCGTGCGTACAAAATATCCAGCATCAGAAGGACTAGTGGCTTTGTTAGAGCCATTTATTGATACTGTTGTAGTGTGTACAATGACCGCTTTAGTGTTGATTATCACCGGAAACGTGGACCCGAGCAATGCATCGTTGAATGACGCAGAGGCTATTTTGTTGACGTCTGGAGCATTCGAATCTGTCATCAGTTGGTTCCCGTATGTGTTGACCGTTGCTGTAGTATTGTTCGCTTTTAGCACTCAGATTTCTTGGTCATATTACGGCTATCAATCTTGGGCATACTTGTTCGGTAGAACCAAACGTACCGAATATGTGTATAAGATCATTTTCTGCCTATTCGTGGTCGTAGGTGCTTCAGCAAGTTTGAGCTCAGTGATTGGCTTCTCAGATGCCATGATTTTCGGGATGATGGTACCTAACATGATAGGAATTGTGCTGTTGGCTCCAAAGGTAAAAGCAGAGCTAAGCAAATACATGGATGCCATTAAACTGAAACGAAAAGCCGTTGAATAATAAGTAAAACATCAATTTTTTTGGTCGACTCCCTTTGAACTAAATAACGAGAGTCATGCCAAATTTCAATATTCGATCCCATCTAAGCTTCAGTAGAACTGAACAAGGTGGGATTGTTTTTTTAGTCAGTCTAATCGTTGTACTGATCTTTCTGAACCTTTGTGTAGCGCTGCCTTCGGAAGACGTACTTGAGTTAAATGCACCACATATCAGAAAACATCAACGGCGTTTAGATTCGTTACGCTGTGAGTTACTTGAAGCGAAAAAACCTAACCTATTTCCCTTCAACCCTAACTTCATAACGGAATATAAAGCGTACACGTTGAACCTATCAACAGAACAGTTTGATGCGTTACGTGCCTACCGCGCTCAGGGGAAATGGATCAATTCGATAGCAGATTTTAAAAAGGTGACCCATGTTTCCCAAGCCTGGCTTGACTCCATCTCTCCCTTTTTCAAATTCCCAGATTGGGTGCGTAATCCGAAGCCTAGCCAAACACCCTATTCGCAAAAACTTCAGGAGCGTTACATTTTTGATGAAAAGTTAGACTTGAATGTTGCCACCTCTTCTGAATTACAACGCATTTCAGGCATCGGTCCGGTGTTGGGAGATCGTATTGTGGCCTATCGGAAGTCGATTAATGGCTTTACCCACACCATTCAATTAGAAGACGTCTACGGACTGTCGCCTGTGGTGATAGAGCGGTTAAAACAACGATTCGAAATCAAAACGCCTGCAACCATTCAGCAATGGGACATAAATAAAGCCACAGCCTCTGATTTGGCTACCATCCCGGGGGTTACATTTGATCTGGCAAAAGAAATTTGGGAATTTGTTCGACTTCGAGAAGGGATCTCAACGCTTTCCGAGCTTGAAAAAATTGACAGGATCAGTCCCGCTCAATTAAAGCGAATTCAGTTATATTTGTCAGTTCAACAACCAAACTAAACAGTTACTAGGTCCCAAAAAATAAACAAATACGATGAGTGTATATTTTACAGAAGAGCATGAATTTTTTAGAAAGAGCTTTCAAGATTTCTTGCAGAAAGAAGTAGTTCCGCATATTGAAAAATGGGAAGAAACGGGGCACATTGAGCGCTTTATTTGGGAGAAATTTGGTGAAATGGGATATTTCGGGATCAATTACCCAGAACAGTATGGAGGCATGGGTCTCGATCTTTTTTATACGGTAATCTTCTTGGAAGAATTACAAAAGATCAACTCTGGTGGCTTTGCTGCAGCCATGTGGGCACATGCCTATCTGGCGATGACGCACCTAGAGAAAGAAGGAAACCACGACCAAAAAGAAAAGTATTTGGCGCCTAGCATCACAGGAGAGAAAATAGGGTGTTTGTGCATTACGGAACCTTTCGGCGGAAGTGACGTGTCTGGCATGCGAACTACAGCAGTAAAAGAAGGAGATTCGTATATCATCAACGGTTCAAAAACCTTTATTACCAACGGTGTCTATAGTGACTATTTAGTTGTGGCGGCCAAGACGGCTCCCGAATTAGGGAATAAGGGTATCAGCATCTTTGTAATGGACCGAGATGCGAAAGGAATTTCTGCGACGAAATTGGACAAGTTGGGATGGCGTGCAAGCGACACCGGTGAAATAGCCTTCGATAATGT
>JAWWCH010000417.1:0-2303 GCA_033720575.1 Marinirhabdus sp. | reverse complement strand
GGCACCAATGGTGTTGCTCCGGAAGTTGGTGAATTTTGACTCAAGAGCAGGAGTGGTTCTATTGTTTGTAACCGTGTTGCTTTGTAAGCTACCAATAATGCTCACTTCCAATTCTTCTTTCCAGAATCCATATCGGGCAGAGTAATCCCATCCAAAGGTGGAGGTCTCTGTATTGAGTAATTCGTGTTTTTCTTTGCCCAGGCTAAAACCCGTTTCAAATTGCAATACATTGGTACCAACAGAAAACGCACCTTGGGAAACGCCAGGGCGGTTGGTGTTGATCATTTCAGTGTATTGTGCCGTACTGTGAAACGGTAATAAAATTAGGCTGAAAATGAAAAATTTGAATGGATTCATAGTCTTTCGGTTAAAGTCAAAGATAGCATTTTATCATTATTTTAATAAAGCCAAACCGCCTTTTTTATTGTGCAAATTGTACTTTTGAACTTTTAGGATTCAATATAGATTATGGACTTTCTTAGAACGCTGCTTATCATACTTTTGGTGTTTTTTGCCCTCCGATTTATCTGGAGTTTGGCAAAGCCCTATCTCATGCGGTACATTGCCAAGAAAATGGGGGAACGGTTCGAAAAATCATTTGGGGCCAATCCGTTTGGCGATTCCGGACCCTTCCAACAGTCAAAACGACGAGAGAATGACGGAAAAGTAACCATAGATCGTGACACACCCAACCGATCGGCAAGTTCAAAGAAAGTTGGAGAGTATGTCGATTTCGAAGAAATTGATTGATTTCTTGCTTCCCTAATCTGATTTCATGCCGTCGAAGCCATCCCGTCCAATTTTTATTTGAAGCGCAAGGCTAACTTTCCTTTTAGTTTTTCGTAATTTTCCGCTTCTATTTTTAGTATTCCACACTATGAACATTTCCATCAAGAAATTTCTTCCACACTGTATTGCTATTATTTTGTTTATTGCGGCCGCGCTGATCTATTTCAGTCCGGTTTTGCAGGGTAAGGTCATCTATCAGAGCGATATTGTTCAATATACAGGAATGGCCAAACAGCAGAATGATTTTCGAAGTGAAACAGGTGAAGAAACCTATTGGACCAACAGTGCCTTCGGAGGTATGCCCACTTACCAATTGGGCGCAAAATACCCGAACAACTTTATTAAGAAATTGGACTTAGCCATACGGTTCTTGCCCAGACCGGCAGATTATCTTTTCCTCTACTTTATCTGCATGTATATTTTGCTACTCGTGCTTAAAGTAGATTATAAATTGGCAATTTTGGGAGCATTGGCCTTTGGTTTTACTACCTATCTCATCATAATCATGGGAGTAGGGCACAATGCAAAAGCACATGCAATCGCCTACATGCCATTGGTCTTGAGTGGAATATTTCTCACCTTCAAGAGGCAGTACATTTGGGGGTTTGTGCTAACCACTCTCGGTATGGGTCTAGAATTGGTGGCCAACCATTACCAGATGACCTATTACTTATTACTTCTGGTGGTTTGTATCGGAATAGCCTATCTCATTGATGCCTATAGGAAAAAAATGCTACCACATTATTTTAAATCTGTTGGCTTAATGGCATTAGGGGTGCTATTGGCCATCGGTCTAAATGCCACTAATATTTTAGCCACTAAAGAATATGCAGACACTTCTACCCGAGGCAAAACAGAACTTACCATTACCCCAGATGGCATGCCTGTTGAAAATGCGGATGGTTTAGATTATGCATACATCACAGAATATAGTTATGGTGCGTTGGAGTCGTTCAACTTTATTATTCCGAACTTTATGGGAGGGGGAAGTTCAGACCCCTTACCTGAAGATGGGGAAACCGTAGAAGCGCTAATCAAAATGGGAGCATCACCTCAAGAAGCCAATCAGGTATTGCAACAACTGCCAACATATTGGGGCGACCAGATTTTTGTTGCCGCTCCCGCATATAAAGGCGCCATCTTGATATTTTTGGCCGTACTTGCCATGTTTCTAGTACGTGGCCGATTGAAATGGTGGGCCGTGGCCGGAATTGTATTGAGCTTGCTCTTGTCCTGGGGTAAGAATTTTGACTGGCTCACGCAGTTTTTTGTAGAATATGTGCCATTATATGATAAGTTTAGAGCGGTTTCTTCCATACAAGTTCTTATTGAGCTGGTAGTGCCTATCATTGCAGTGGTCGGACTGCAATACTATTTCAGTGATTTTTCTAGAGATGAAAAACGAAAAAAAGCCCTGATGTACAGTGGCGGTATCGTGGGTGGAATTATCATATTGTTTATGCTGCTGAAAGGGGTATTTCCTGGATTTGATTTTGGAAGTCCGTACGACGCCG
>JAWWCH010000416.1:0-2304 GCA_033720575.1 Marinirhabdus sp. | reverse complement strand
GTATGCGATTGTACGAATAAGGGAAGTGGTGCCGATTGGGCACAGGGGGTCGGAGCTCAGCTATATAGTGTTTTAAGGCCTAGGGGGCCTGAATTTGCAGGCACTCTCTATTATCGAAGAAAATTTAACCGATTTGTTTCGGCGAAGGCCACTTATACTGTGGACGCATTTAGCTTTAGCAATGTGGGTTTCGGGTTGGTTGTAGATGTAGGCAGATTGAATGCGTATGTGGCAGTAGATAATGTGCTTTTTTATGGAAATATAGCAAGAGCAAAAAGTGTATCTTTACAACTCGGATTTAATATCAAGATAGATGAGCGCTAAATATGTTGCATTGCTTTTTATTCTGTTGTGTACTGGTTTTTCAGGACATGCACAGAATCCAATGAATGAATATAGTTTTATTGAGGTTCCTGAAGTGTATGATTTTTTAAGAGCCAAAGATCAGTATCAACTCAATTCCATGACAAAGTTTTTCTTCGAAAAACATGGATTCAATGCTTATTTTGGAAGAGAATTGCCCAATGTCAGAAAATGTGACGGGCTGTACGCAGAAGTTGAAGGGCAGCCTGGTTTCATTTATACAAGAATCACCGTCATTATAAAAGATTGCGAAGGAAAGGAGTTGTTTAGAAGTGCCGAGGGGAAAAGTAAATTGAAAGAATTTAAAAAGGCCTATCAACAAGCACTTCGAAATGCTTTTAAGAGTTTTAATACGTTGAACGTGGATCAGCCTGAAATCGTCGTTTCTACTTCCAACACTGAAACATTAAATAAAACACTCAATTCGGCATCATCAGAAACAGTTGCTGCAAAGCCGCGAAAACCCCGCAAAAACGGTAAAACATCGCTACCTACGGCAAACTTTACAAGCTATACGCACAAAGATGAAAATTATTTGTTGCGTAAGACAGATGGAAGCTATGCGCTTTATCAAGAAGTGATAGGAGCTGAAAACGACCTGGTGTATTTGGGTACAGTCACAATGACAGATACAGACATTGTTTTCACCACTGATGCTAAACAACAATTGAAAGCAGCCTTTGACGAACAAATGAACCTAATTGTGCAGTATCCTGAAGAAACAAGAACATATGTATATGTTTCTAATTAGAAATTGTATTTCTCTTTCCAAAGCTGCTTTAAATACAATTTAATCTTATTTTCCCTCACATTATTGCCTGGTGTGTAGAGTTTCGTACCAGAAATATCCTCAGGTAGAAATTCGTGTGCCACAAAGTTTCCCTCATAATTATGTGCATATTGATATGCATCTCCATATCCCAACTCTTTCATTAGTTTAGTGGGTGCATTTCGCAAGGAAAGTGGAACAGAAAGATCACCCGTTTGCTTAACTAAGCGTTGTGCAGCATTAATTGCCTCGTACGACGCGTTACTTTTTTCGGAAGTAGCGAGATAAATCGTGCACTGACTCAAGATAATTCGAGCCTCTGGGAATCCTATGGTATTTACGGCCTGAAACGTATTGTTGGCCAGAACCAACGCAGTTGGGTTAGCATTTCCAATGTCTTCGGCAGCCAAAATCAATAGGCGCCGTGCGATGAATTTAACGTCTTCGCCTCCTTCAATCATACGAGCAAGCCAATATACGGCTGCGTTAGGGTCACTTCCCCGTATCGATTTAATAAACGCTGAAATTATGTCGTAGTGTTGCTCGCCAGTTTTATCGTAAAGTACCGTGTTCTTCTGCACTTTTTTCTGCACCAAATCGTTTGTGATCTCGATGGTTTGCTCCTGTTCAGATAGCACGACCAATTCCAAAATATTCAGAAGTTTTCGTGCATCGCCGCCAGAAAGACGCAATAAGCTTTCGGTCTCCTTAAGGTTTATCTTGCGCTTTTTAAGGACCTCGTCTTCTTTAATCGCTCTTCGTAATAGCGCTTCAAGGTCATGTTTACTGAAAGGTTCCAACACATATACTTGACACCGCGACAATAGAGCGGGTATAACCTCAAAACTCGGATTTTCGGTAGTAGCACCAATCAAGGTCACAAATCCCTTCTCTACGGCTCCTAAAAGAGAATCTTGCTGTGATTTACTGAAGCGATGGATCTCGTCAATAAATAAAATGGGATTTTTCGTTGTAAATAGACCATCGCCTTGTTGGGCTTTTTTAATAACTTCTCTGACGGCGGCAACACCACTGTCTACAGCACTGAGCGTGTAAAAAGGCCGGCCAGAGGTGTTGGCTATGATATTAGCTAGAGTCGTTTTTGCTGTTACAGGAGGTCCCCCAAAAAAAAAAGGAGAAAAAACACCCCGAATAAACAGTTTTGGAAGGGG
>JAWWCH010000415.1:0-2311 GCA_033720575.1 Marinirhabdus sp. | reverse complement strand
ATGCCCACAATTGCCCAGCTAAAGCGAGGACAGCGCGCCATCATCAAATCTTTTGAGGTTGAAAATGTGCCGCTAAAGCTTTTGGAAATGGGCTGCCTACCAGGCAATGAAGTAACCCTTGTGCAACAGGCGCCCTTCCGCGATCCGTTGTACTTGAATATTAACGGAAGCCATCTTGCCATTCGAAACGAAACTGCTGCGCTCATTGAAATCGAATACCTCTAATCTATGGCTAGGCAGATCAATGTAGCGTTAATCGGAAATCCGAACACGGGTAAGACCTCAGTATTTAACCGTCTCACCGGTCTCAATCAAAAGGTGGGTAATTATCCCGGAATTACCGTTGAAAAGAAACAAGGGGTCTGCAAACTAGATCGTGGTGTGAAGGCGCATATCATCGATCTTCCCGGAACCTATAGTTTGAATGCGTCATCTTTGGATGAAAACGTGGTCATTGAATTGCTGCTCAATAAAAATGACAAAGATTTTCCAGATGTTGCCGTAGTGGTGGCAGACATTGAAAACCTAAAACGGAACTTACTGCTGTTTACTCAGATCAAAGATCTAGGTATTCCCACCATTTTAGCCATCAATATGGCAGATCGCATGAAGCGGAAAGCCATTTCGTTAGATGTTGCAGCACTCGAGGAACAACTTGAGACCAAAATCGCGCTCATTAGTTCTCGGAAAAACGAAGGATTTGACACCCTGAAAGAATATATCAACAACCATTCAGCCTTGTCTACCAAACCCTGTGTAAATGCCTCTGTGATTGCACCCGATTATTTTGAGCGACTGCGGAAAGCGTTTCCGAATCAGGATCTCTATAAATTGTGGTTGGTCATCACCCAAGATGTCAATTTCGGAAAGTTAGAACGAGGGGAACTGAATACCATTGCTACCTTCCAAACCGAAAGCAAAAGCAATTTGAAACGGCTTCAACAGAAGGAAACCATAGCCAGGTATCAATTCATCAACGGGGTTCTGAAAGAAACACTTACTGTTGATACGGCCAACGCAAAAGATTTCCGCAGCAGATTAGATCGTATTCTGACCCACAAAGTTTGGGGCTATGTAATTTTCTTCGGAATTCTATTGCTCATTTTCCAAGCTATTTTTGATTGGAGCAGCTACCCGATGGACTTTATCGATTCTTCGTTTGCGCAACTCAGCGAATGGGTTAAAAACACGCTACCTCCCGGAGATTTCACAAATCTCTTGGCCGAAGGAATTATTTCAGGTCTCGGGGGCATCATCATTTTTATTCCCCAAATTGCGTTTCTATTTCTCTTTATCGCCATCTTGGAAGAAAGTGGCTATATGAGTCGAGTGGTTTTTCTAATGGACCGCATCATGCGCCGTTTTGGGTTGAGTGGAAAGAGTGTAGTTCCATTGGTCTCGGGTACTGCTTGTGCAATTCCTGCCATCATGGCCACCCGAAATATAGAAAGCTGGAAAGAACGCTTGATCACCATTTTGGTTACTCCTTTTACTACCTGTTCTGCTAGACTACCAGTATATCTCATCATTATTGCATTGGTAATTCCAGAGCAACGTGTACTCGGCATTTTCAGTTTACAAGGACTCACTTTGATGTTTTTGTATTTGCTCGGTTTTGGTGCTGCCATTTTCTCTGCTTGGGTCTTGAATAAAGTCTTAAACATCAGAAGCAAGACCTTTTTTGTAGTTGAAATGCCAAATTATAAGGTTCCGCTGTTCAAAAACGTTGTAATTACAGTTGTTGAAAAAACCAAATCGTTTGTATTGGGTGCCGGAAAAATAATCTTGGCCATTTCAATTATTTTGTGGGTCTTGGCCAGTTATGGTCCGGGCGATTTTAATAACGCTGCTGAAATTGTGAGTGCACAACCTGAAAATGTAGCCATTTCAGAAGACGATTTAGAAACCAAGATTGCCTCCTATAAACTAGAACACAGCTATATCGGCATTTTAGGAAAAGGCATTGAACCTGCTGTGCAGCCCTTGGGCTACGACTGGAAAATTGGCATTGCCATTGTGAGTTCGTTTGCCGCCCGAGAAGTCTTTGTGGGGACGTTGGCAACCATTTACAGCGTGGGAAGTGAAGAAGAAGAAACCATAAAAAACCGTATGGCAGCCGAAGTCAACCCTGTATTGGGAACCCCTCGTTTTAATTTTGCCAGCGGAATTTCACTATTGCTCTTTTATGCATTCGCCATGCAATGTATGAGCACACTAGCCGTTGTACGAAGAGAAACCAACAGTTGGAAATGGCCCATGTGGCAACTATTTGCGATGAGTGGCATCGCATATGTTGTTGCCTTGGCCGCCT
>JAWWCH010000414.1:0-2313 GCA_033720575.1 Marinirhabdus sp. | reverse complement strand
GATTACTTGCGGCTGACCGATCTGCAGTTCATAGCCTTCACGACGCATGGTTTCAATTAAAACCGAAAGGTGCAACACCCCGCGTCCAAACACCATAAACTTATCGGCACTGTTGGTTTCTTCCACCCGAAGTGCGAGGTTCTTTTCTAATTCTTTCTCCAATCGCTCTTTAATATGGCGTGAGGTGACAAATTTTCCATCTTTTCCGAAGAACGGAGAATCGTTGATGGTAAACAGCATACTCATGGTAGGTTCGTCAATGCTGATGGTTTTTAATGCTTCCGGATTTTCAACATCGGCAACAGTATCGCCAATTTCAAATCCTTCTAGCCCCACCAAAGCACAGATATCTCCTGCTTGAACACTCGGTACTTTGATTCGTCCCAAACCTTCAAAAACATGAAGTTCCTTGATACGACTCTTGTGCACGCTACCGTTTCTTTTCACCAAGGCAACTTGGGTGTTCTCCTTTAACTCACCACGCTGAAGGCGTCCAATAGCGATACGACCAGTAAAGCTAGAGTAATCAAGAGAAGTGATTAGCATTTGTGTGTTTCCTTCTTTAATTTTGGGCGAAGGAATATGTTCCAATACCATATCGAGCAATGGCTCAATATTGTCGGTTTCATTTTTCCAATCGTCACTCATCCAATTGTTTTTGGCGGAGCCATATACGGTTGGAAAGTCTAACTGCCACTCTTCTGCCCCCAATTCAAACATCAAATCGAATACCGCTTCGTGGGTTTCTTCAGGTGTACAGTTTTCTTTATCTACTTTGTTTACCACCACACATGGTTTTAAACCAAGATCGATCGCCTTTTGCAACACAAAGCGGGTTTGTGGCATGGGTCCTTCAAACGCATCTACCAAAAGCAACACTCCATCGGCCATATTCAGTACGCGTTCTACTTCTCCACCAAAATCGGCGTGACCCGGCGTATCAATGATGTTGATTTTTGTTCCTTTGTAGGTTACAGAAACGTTTTTAGACGTAATGGTAATACCCCTTTCCCGTTCCAAATCATTGTTATCTAGGATAAGTTCTCCCGTGTTTTCATTTTCGCGGAAGAGACTACAGTGATGCATAATTTTGTCTACCAAGGTAGTTTTACCGTGGTCTACGTGTGCAATAATGGCTATGTTTTTAATTTCCATTGTGAACGCCCGATATTCGGGTTACTTTTAAGTTAAAGAACGCTTCGGTTCTTGCCCTGTTTTTGGGCGGTGCAAAAGTAGTGGTTCTGGATGGATTTTAGCGGATTAATGGTAAATCATTTTATCTCAAATAATAAATTTCAACATTGATCGGAATAAGAAAGGAGTTCTACGGAGCTTATATGAACCAACGTTTTTCAAAATATTGTGCTTCAACTGCCGATTTTTGCTCAGATGAATCTTCCGAAGCATCAGAAAAAGTAGCCGAACGCAGGGTATTGAGTTGTAGCTTTTCCGAACGATAATTGCGAGCAAAATTAATGAGCAATGCCAATCCTAAAATATAAAAAGTACGTTCTAGGAAATAGGCCGGCTCCACACCGAAAAAGTAAGCTACCAATCCGCAAAGATCGGCCATGATAAACGCGAAAGCGAAAAATAAATACTGCATCGGGTGTTTGCCTTCAAAGTATTCAAAATACAAATACGCAAAAAGGGCAAGGAATAAAATCACAGCACTTTGGGTAAAGAAAAGTACGAGCTGAATAGAGTTATCCAATGAAGGAATAATTACGTCAGACAGATAGTACACATTGAAAATATTGATTCCAACCATGGCAAGTATGAACAACCATACCTTGGCCGTTAATTCGGAAAAGTTAAGGCGTCCCATCACAAAAAAGATGCTGGTCACATAAGCACCGATACTTCCCACAAATGCAAGCGTCTTTAGCAGAGGTTTTTCATAAAAAAGCACGGCAATATCGCGAAGGAACAAAAAGATAAGCACTGTGACCAATAGAGGGTGGATATGCTTTTTTTGTATTCCGAAGAGCACAAACAGGATAATAAAAGACGTAAGCCTTGCCCAACGACTGGCTTGTATGTCAAAAAATTGAATCACAAGCAGATTGCACACCACTAAGAAAAGAGTAATAGGAATTAGGGAAATAGTTTTTCCGAGTAATTTTGTTGCCATTTTGAGATTTTTAGTTAGTTAGCGATTCCCCCGGCCGACGAAAATATCGCAGACAAACTGGGGAAATTTCCTACACTTACGAAGAAAAAGCAACTACGGTTTTTTTAATCGCTATATTTGTGTTTTATTTTGCTATGGACTTACACAACATTCCCCGTTTATCACATACTTCTTCTGGT
>JAWWCH010000413.1:0-2322 GCA_033720575.1 Marinirhabdus sp. | reverse complement strand
ACCCATCTTTCTCAATTGCTCACCTATGTTACAGGGTTTGGTGGATTTGTAGTTCCGCTTATCCTTTGGTTGGTCAAAAAAGACGAAATCGAAGGTATGGATGAACACGGTAAGTGCATTATCAACTTTCAGATCACGATGTTTTTAATTGCTATTATTAGCATACCTGCCATTTTATTGGTAGGACTAGGAATTCTCTCCTTAATCTATGTGGGAATTGTATCATTGGTCGTTCCCATCATGAACGCAGTAAGAGCGAGTAGAGGAGAAGCACCAAGCTACTTTAGTACCATCCGTTTTTTCTAATACATAAAATTCAAACGGGGTCTAGACCCTTTCCCAACCCTCATTTTTGCTGAAGTGAGGGTTTTTTGTTTCACTTTTGGACTATTCATTTCAAAAAACAAACATTATGAAAACAATTTCAAAAGTATCAATGACCCTGTCAAAAGCGAGTATCCTATTTGTATTGGTGTTTGCATTACACCAAACTTCAGTGGCACAAAACCTCTCAGCTATTGAAGCCAGAGGAATCCTTCAATTTGACGAAACGGTAATCGATTATGGAACCATCGAAAAGGACGCCGACGGCCACCGTACATTTTCGTTTACGAACGTAGGAGAGGCCCCCATCGTAATCACCGAAGTTAAAACGAGCTGTGGTTGTACCGTTGCTTCAAAGCCAACGGGGCCCGTGCTACCTGGAGAGCGCGCTGAAATAGGGGTGAAGTACAAAACGTCGAAAGTGGGAGCCTTTACAAAGACCATTACCGTTATTTCAAATGCTGCTGAAGGCACTAAAATTCTAAAGATAAAAGGAACGGTGGTTGACGCTGAGCAGAAACTCGGACAATAATGCAAATAAAAAGCCTGCTGATCTCAAAAAGATAGCAGGCTTTATTTTTATTATGATGTGGCCTAATTATTTAGCATCACGGGCATAACCAGCATGGTAACTTGTTCACCTTCGTCTAGACCGTCAATCGGGGTTAAAATCCCGGCTCGATTAGGAAGACTCATGGCCAACGAAACTTCATCGCTGGTAAGATTGTTCAACATTTCGGTCAAGAACCGCGAATTGAACCCAATCTGCATGTCATCTCCTTGATAATCGCAAGTAAGGCGCTCTTCTGCTTTGTTGCTATAATCGATATCCTCGGCAGAAATATTCAATTCTGCGCCTGCAATTTTCAATCGTATTTGGTGTGTGGTTTTATTACTAAAAATGCTTACGCGGCGTACACTGTTCAAAAACTGGTTGCGATCAATACTCAGGCGATTCGGATTTTCCTTTGGAATTACGGCCTCATAATTCGGATATTTTCCGTCGATCAGGCGACATATTAAGGTTGTGTTGTCAAAACTAAACTTTGCATTGCTATCGTTGTATTCAATAACCACTTCCTCTTCGCTACCCGCCAAAATACTTTTCAAAAGGTTCAAAGGTTTCTTAGGCATAATGAACTCTGCCTCTTGTGACGCAGAAACGTCTTCACGGGTATATTTTACCAATTTATGGGCATCTGTGGCCACAAAGGTGAGTCCTTCCGTAGAAAACTGAAAGAAGACACCGCTCATCACTGGGCGTAAGTCATCGTTACCACTGGCAAAAATAGTTTTGCTGATTGCAGTGGCTAAAATATCACCTTGTACCGAAGTAGATGAAGGATCTTTCAATTCAACTGCCGTAGGAAATTCTTCTCCTGCTGCGTATGCCAAGGCATATTTACCGTGATTGCTGCTGATCTCAACCGTATTGTTGTCTTCAACGGTAAAGGTAAGCGGCTGCTCTGGAAACGTTTTTAAGGTGTCTAAAAGCAATCGAGCAGGAATACAAACGCTTCCAGACTCGTTGCTTTCCACATTTAGATTGGCAATGACCGTGGTCTCTAGGTCTGATGCAGATACAGAAAGTGAATTCCCGTCTAAGTTAAAGAGGAAATTATCTAAAATTGGCAGGGTATTGTTAGAATTGATGATACCACCTAGCACCTGTAATTGCTTGAGGAGGTATGAACTGGAAACGATAAATTTCATGTACGATAGTTTACGTATTCGTCTAAATTGGTTCTGTGTGATCTGGCGACATGAATTTTTAATGATTTTAGCCCCAGATATGCTGTGAAGTCTTGATTTTTTATTCACTTCACACCTAGTACAAATATATCCTAAAACAGACGTTCTTTAAAACTAACTTATTAACAGTTATGCGCTGAATTTTCGCTTGCGAAGAACCGTAAACACAATTCCGAATAGCGCAAGTAAAGCCAGTGGTAGTAAGAGGTTAATGACTTGCCACGTATTGCGTTCGGCTATGGTTTT
>JAWWCH010000412.1:0-2324 GCA_033720575.1 Marinirhabdus sp. | reverse complement strand
CGATAGGAGCGAACAAATCGATGATACGAGTTGAGATAGTGCTTTGCTTTTCAGCGATATTGAACTTTTCTTGCGGAAATAATGGCGTTAAATGTTCAAAAGATACGCGGTCACGTACCACATTTGGGTTGAGGCCATTAATTTTGTTCACCTTTATCAACGGAAAGTATTTTTCACCTTCTTTTGGTGGTCGAACCTCTCCTAATACGGTGTCTCCTGTTTTTAGACCAAACAGTCTAATTTGAGACTGCGACACATAAATATCATCTGGCGAAGAAAGGTAATTGTAGTCACTAGAACGCAAAAAGCCGTAGCCGTCTTGCATAATATCTAAGACTCCTTCACTTTCTATAATACCGTCGAACTCATAGTCAGGTTCTTTATATCGATTTCGCGTGTCTTTGTTTCCGTCGTTTTTCTGTTGGTTCGAATTGCGATTTCCTCTATTGTCGTTGCGATTATCGTTTCGGTTATCGTTCCGACTATTGCTCTTGCGGTTGTCGTTTTTCTGGTTGCGCTGTCTATTTTCGTTGCCGTCCTTTCGGTCGGTATTTTGTTTCGAATTCGACGACTTCTTGTTTCCGTCGCCTTTTGAGTCTGAGCGCGGATTGCTTTTTGAGGTATTTTCTTTTTTGCCACCGTCAGTACTTTTGGCATCGCTTTTTTGGTTACGATTGTTTTTTCGTGGTGGGCGCTGCTCCTTTTTCTCTGGAGTATTGGTTTTTTCCTCTTTTTTGTCTGAAGAATCAGAGGGTTTTTCGTCACTTACGACGGCCTTTACAGCTTTTGGATTGGCAGCTTGATAGTCTAAAATTTGATATACTAAATCCAATTTTTTAAGACTTCTGTACTTTGGAACTTTGAGTGTTTTTGCGATTTCTTGTAGTTCGGGAAGTTTCTTTGCTTTTAATTCTGAAATTTCTAACATATACGTATGTGAATAATGTGTTGTTGATTGTGAAAAATCACTTCTTATTGAAGATAATAATCGTGAGAAATTAATTTGAAGACTAAGTAACCATTATTGAGGTGGTTACGAATAGATGATACAATGATACAACAATAATTTAAATTGTAGGGTTAAAACTTTCAAAAAGAAACCTTATTTTTGCTCCCGTAATTAAAACAATCGAATGCTACAGCGCATACAGACTATATATATCTTGCTTTCGGCCATTGTAATGGTTTGCTTGTATACGTGGTTTCCGAGCATAACCGATCAAGAAGGTACGGTGGTAATTGCGCGTGATGAATATTTGGTTTTTGGTCTTATATTTGTATCCATTGCATTGGCTGTCATTTCAATTTTGAGTTTTAAAAAACGGCAATTACAATTTGTGTTGAACCGTTTAAACATCATATCAAACTTTGTATTACTGGGAGTTTTTGTATACAGGTCTCTAATGGTATCCGGAGAAACCTTGGTTTCTGAGAAGGGTATTGGGGTGTTACTTCCTATCATTTCTATCGTTTTTTTAGTGCTGGCCAATAAGGCCATCAAAAAGGATGAGGATCTCGTAAAATCTGTAGACCGTTTACGATAAACTATTGCTTAGTATTATTAGTGCAAGACCCTTGGAGAATGCCATCTTCAAGGGTTTTTTCTTTTACCTTTTCAATTCAATAACTTCAAGATCTTTTATATCGGCACGGTCTATCTTGAACTGTAACATGGTTCGAACGGTATGAAACCCGTGCTTCCCGATTGCCCCGGGATTCATATGCAATAGATTGAGCTTTTTGTCTGGCATAACTTTGAGAATGTGAGAATGGCCCGAGATAAAAATTTTCGGTGGATCTCGTTGCAGTTCTTCGCGAATTCTAGGATTATACCTACCAGGATACCCGCCGATGTGCGTAATAAACACAGAAATTGCTTCGCACTGAAACCGCAAATCAAGTGGAAACTCCGCCCGCGCTTCTGAACCGTCAATATTTCCGTACACGGCCCGGAGTGGTCTGATGGCCTTTAGCGTATCTGTCACCTGTAGATCGCCAATATCACCAGCATGCCATATTTCATCGGCTTGTTTGGCATATTTCACGATGGTTTCGTCAATATGGCTATGCGTATCGCTTAAGAGTAAAATCTTTTTCAAAGTAATAATTTGAGTAAAGTTACAGTTATTTTAAGCAATTTTAGATGTCAACAACGAATGTCAAAATACTTCCATTCACTTTCGTATTTTTACAAAATAAACCTCTTTGCCTGTGCGGTATTTTATTGAGATAGCTTATAACGGAACAAACTACCACGGTTGGCAAATACAGCCAGACGCTGTGAGTGTGCAAGAGGTGTTGGAAGAAAAACTATCTACTTATTT
>JAWWCH010000411.1:0-2342 GCA_033720575.1 Marinirhabdus sp. | reverse complement strand
TATCAGCTTCAAACGTATCGCCTATCATCAGGCTCTTTTGCGCCAAAGCACCTGCTTTGCGGAGCGCCTTCTCAAAAACCAGCACATTTGGCTTTTTTACCCCTACTTCCTCCGAAGCCGTCACAGTTTCAAAATAAGGGGCTATCCCGCTCGCCTTCAACTTCTTATCCTGCACTTCAATGAATCCATTGGTTATAATATGTAAGGTATAATTTGGTTTAAGGTATTCCAGCACCTCTAAAGCCCCATCCAATAAATGATTATCAACGGGCAACTCTTCGATATACGATTGAGCCATTGCATCAATTTCCGCAAGATCATAGTTCATCTGAAATTTGGCAAACGCATCTACCAATCTCCCACGTCGAAGTCCCAGTTTGTCAATCCGTTCTTCGCGATAGGCCTTCCAATATTCAAAATTGATGGGTTCATATATTTGCATAAATTCGGTAAGCGTGATAGGTACACCGTGCTTTTTGAAGACGCGGTTGAAGGCAAGGCCTGAATTCTTGTCAAAATCCCACAAGGTATGGTCAAGGTCAAAAAAAACGTCTGTTATTTCACTCATAGTTCTGGAGGGTTTCAGAGAATAACTTTTTCCAAACATCCTGTGCTTCTATTGAAAAATCTTCATTCGTAAATACCATGCTGAAGGTACCATTCACTGTTTCTGTCACTTCTAAAAGATCGTTCACCTTTTTCTCAATGATTTCTGGCGAGAACGCCCGTAGCGCATCTGAAGTAACGGCAATAGGCTGTATGAGCAAGGGCGTCTTAATCTCGTAGTCCAAGTCGTAAAACAAAAACGGTGTGCATGTACCGGCTCTAAACCCAGGCGTATCGTAATAGGCCATGGTAAAGTCTTTTGCGATTTCAAGTTCGATCAGGTTGCGATAATTCTCTGGCAAGTTCAGAAAAAAATTCGCTTGTTTTCCAGAAATAAGTGTACGATTTGTAATGGCCTCAATGCGCTTTATTTCTGACTGGAGCACTTCAAACTTCACTAAAGACGAACCGGAATACAACAATCCAACTTCATTGTAGTCGCCCACAAATTTGACCAACTGACTGAATGCGTTTCGATGGGTATTGAGACTGTCTTTATAATATTCATTTTCCCCGAGCAGAAAAAATGCTGTCATTTTTGTTGTGCTTCGTTTTACCACATTGATAACCCAATTAAAGGTGTCATAAGGATCCTTTCTCAATCGAAGAATCACTTGGGTTCGATTCAACAAGGCAGTGAACTTAAGTTTTGCAAGATCGTCGATATATCCAAGTAGCGAACGAAACATCCCCTTTTGTCTATACTTAAAAGGTTGTTGTACGTGCAATACTGTATGAACGATTGGGGTCTGGTTGGGAAAATCCATTTCCGGAAATGACCGTTTCAAAACATCCTTAAATTTATAAGTCCATAAATCGACCACGGGCAACTCTAGAAATTCATGGGCATTGGCCATACTTTCGGAGGCTGGAAATCTTCCTTTGTGGTCTTTTACGTGGGGTAAATATTCTTCATACCTACTCAGTAGATAAAAGGCTGAAGCAAAAATATCGTACGGAATCGCGCTTCGGTCGCTTGTAGCAAAAAACGCAGGAACAGCATCCCACATTTTTACTAGTATGGGAATGTCTTCAATACCTTGTTGCCCCAACAAACCATGCTCTTGTACGAACAGCTCATTTCCCAAGGGTTGTTTACCGTATGAGAGTTTTGGACCGTTGTGGGCAATAAACTCTTCTAATACTGTAGTAAATTGTACTTGTATTCCGAGAATTCGAAATAAAATATGCTTAAACGCATACGTAAAGCGAGGCGTTATTTTTTGAGTATATATGAGCAACATCTTAAAGTAAAACTAATCAAAATACTAGGACCGTTGTCTGTGGCAGTCAGAAAATATTCAGATTCAGCGCATTTAAGCGCTGTGACGCAACCGATTTCAGCGGGGCAGATTTTATGACCAAGAACGAACAGAGACTTACAGCATGGCTTCATCCGCAAAGCTAAAATAAGCCGATTCAGTAATAATAAGATGATCCAAAACTTTGATATCGAGCTGTGAGCCCGCAGTTTTCAACTTTTGTGTAAGCTGAATATCGGCTTGACTCGGGTTTAAGCCACCGCTAGGGTGGTTGTGTGCTAAAATAACGGCCACAGCACCGAAGAGTAACGCATTTTTAAAAACAATTCTGCTATCTACCAAAGTGCCAGTAATACCTCCTTTACTGAGCTGTTTGGTTTGGATAACGTTGTTGGAGTTATCTAAATATACAATCCAGAATTCTTCATGGGTTAAAGCGCCTAAAATGGGTTGCAATAGTCTGAAAACCGCCTC
>JAWWCH010000410.1:0-2360 GCA_033720575.1 Marinirhabdus sp. | reverse complement strand
AAGAAATCGCAGGCATCACCCAGTCGAATATCGGAACAGTCAAGTCACGACTGGCCAGGGCCCGGTTAAGACTTCAGGAAGCATTGAAACCTTACGTAAAAGGACGGTAAATTATGAACCCTTCAGATCACGATCCACAAGATCATTTTGATCGGAAAGAAGCACGTAAATTGGACAAATTTGCCCAATATGCGTTGATTTCTTCAGACCAAGCCATAGAAGATGCCGGGATTAGCCTAGATGAAGTTGATAAATTTCGTGTTGGGGTAATTTGGGGCGCTGGAATTGGCGGGCTGGAGACCTTTCAAAATGAAGTCATAAATTTTGCAGAAGGGGATGGAACACCACGTTTCAACCCCTTCTTTATTCCTAAGATGATAGCCGATATTGCCCCAGGTAATATCTCCATCAAACATGGTTTTATGGGGCCTAACTACACCACGGTCTCAGCATGTGCTTCTTCAGCAAATGCCATGATCGATGCCCTCAACTATATTCGTTTGGGCCATTGTGATGTCATTGTAACTGGAGGAAGTGAAGCAGCAGTAACGAAAGCAGGAATGGGTGGTTTTAACGCCATGCACGCACTCTCTACTCGAAACGAAAGTCCGGAAACCGCATCAAGACCTTTTGACGCTACGCGTGATGGCTTTGTATTGGGTGAAGGTGCAGGAGCCCTTATTCTTGAAGAATACGAACACGCTAAAGCCAGAGGTGCAAAAATATATGCTGAGATTATTGGAGGTGGAATGTCTAGTGATGCCTATCACATGACAGCACCCCATCCAGACGGAATTGGTGTAGAACGCGTAATGCTGAATTGCCTAAGAGATGCTGGTCTGAGTCCGAACGAAGTAGATCACATTAACACCCATGGAACTTCAACTCCACTGGGCGACGTGGCAGAATTGAAAGCAATCACCAAGGTATTCGGTGAACATGCGAAAGACATTCACATCAATTCTACAAAATCAATGACAGGTCACTTATTGGGTGCCGCTGGAGCTATTGAAGCCATTGCCTCAATCTTGGCGATGGAACACAGCACCGTTCCGCCTACAATCAACCATACTACGGTAGATGAGAATATAGACCCGTCTTTAAACCTTACTCTGAACAAAGCGGAGCCAAGAGAAATCAAAGTGGCCATGAGTAATACCTTCGGCTTTGGAGGCCACAATGCCTGCGTGTTGTTTAAAAAACTCGACGCTTAAATTTCTGGCATGGCTATCGTATCAAAAATATTCCATTCCCGTTCTGATCAGGAAGGGGATTTTTTTTTGGCGATAAAACGAATCCTAGGTTTTAAGCCCAAGAATATTACCATCTATGAAGAAGCGTTTACACACCGTTCTTTAAACGAAAAGAACCGTGATGGCCAACCGCAAAATTATGAACGTTTAGAATTTTTGGGAGATGCTATGTTGGGATCTGTCATTGCATCACACTTATTTCTTGAAGTACCAGGTGGCGATGAAGGCTACCTTACAAAAATGCGCTCTAAAGTTGTGAGCAGAGAGCACCTCAACGAGTTGGGCCGTGATCTAAATCTTATCAAACTGCTAAAAACCAATATTCCCGTCAAGCAATTTGGAGGCAATATCCATGGAAATATAATTGAGGCATTGGTGGGCGCTATCTACCTGGATCGCGGATTCAAATACTGTGAAAAATTCATTCACAAACGTGTGATTGAACCTTATGTTGATATCGAACGTCTCGAAGGGAAGGTTATAAGCTATAAAAGCCTGTTCATCGAATGGTGTCAAAAACACAAAAAACCGTTTAAATATATCGTCTATGACGATACCGGTAATGACGACCTCAAGCACTTTGCCGTTCGTCTACAACTTGAGAATGATACCGTGGCCAAAGCACGGGCAACGTCTAAGAAGAAAGCTGAAGAACGGGCTTCAAAAAGGGCGTATTATAAACTACAGGTGGCAATCGATAAAGATTTAAACTAAAGTTTACGAGCATTCCTAAAAGGTTCGTTACCTTCGCATTTCTATGTGTATATGATCAGTTTGATTCATTCTTGGGTGAAATTGATTGATTCTTGGGGTATTTTTGAAACCTATGGCGCACTATAAGCTGATACTAGAAGATGAAGTAAAGGAAGAATTCGCTTTAATCGCTATTCATTGTAGCGAGGAAGCCTATAAGATGGCATTTCTGCTGAACCAGTTCGTGCATTTACGACTGCAACGGCGCAGAACGGATGTCGATTATTCCAATAACGGATTGGAAATTACGTTTCCGTTGTTTCAATTTGAAGATCAAACGCATTATACCACATACGATTTGGTGGCAAACAAGTGTAAGACCATGCTCGCCCATACCGTAGCAAGTGGGAATTT
>JAWWCH010000409.1:0-2372 GCA_033720575.1 Marinirhabdus sp. | reverse complement strand
GCTCATAGGTCTAGTAAAATAGGTTTTAGTAATCGTTCAAGTTTTTCACTGGTTGGGTCTATTCGATTCGCATTAAGATATGTTCGAATCGTATCAAGCTGTTTGTTGGTTTTCACAATGGTAAAAAGAGAACTATAGGTTTCAAATATGGTTTGTTCTGTGGGTCTTCGAATGATTTCATAGATGTCTGTATGCCGAGGATCTAATTTGATTTGCTGTTCATACAAAGTTTCAATCGTTTCCTTTTGCCCTTCCAACACCTGGAAAAAATTACCCATGCCAAATAAGAGAATCCCACTGATGTTCAAACGAGCGTTGTTACTCTGGGTGGATAAAAAAATAGTATCTATTGCCAGATCGCTCAGTCCTTCAGCCGCTTTACTTACATAACATAGCGTGTAAATCATGATAGACGGGATCGTGTTATTGGTGTCAAAGGTAGTAAAATTCAGCAGAAAAAAACCTCCGGTAATCAGCCGGAGGTCATTCATCAATCAAAAAACGAACAGTATGTTTAATACTGTAAGTTGCCGTAGTCTAGTGCATGTTGAAATACATTCCCAACATGACTAGCCCAAATAGGTTTTAAGGATTTTACTTCTTGAAGTGTGCTTTAATCTTCTGATTGCTTTTTCTTTAATTTGACGTACACGTTCGCGGGTCAAATCAAAGGTTTCACCAATTTCTTCCAAGGTCATTGGATGTTGATCTCCAAGGCCGAAGTACAGGCGGATCACATCTGCCTCTCTTGGGGTAAGTGTTTCCAAGGCACGTTCAATTTCGGTACGAAGTGATTCGTGCAAAAGGCTACGATCTGGATTTGGAGATTCGCCACTGCGCAATACATCGTACAGATTGCTGTCTTCTCCTTCCACTAAAGGTGCATCCATTGAGACATGGCGGCCAGAGTTTTTCATACTCTCCTTCACGTCATTAATGGTCATGTCTAGCTCTTTTGCGATTTCTTCAGCAGATGGCGGACGCTCATGTGCTTGTTCCAAGAAGGCAAAAGTCTTGTTGATTTTGTTGATGCTACCAATTTTGTTCAGTGGCAATCGAACAATACGTGATTGTTCTGCCAAGGCTTGTAGAATCGATTGGCGAATCCACCAAACGGCGTACGAAATAAATTTAAAACCGCGTGTCTCGTCGAAACGTTGTGCGGCTTTGATTAGGCCTAAATTCCCTTCGTTGATTAAATCGGGGAGAGTAAGACCTTGATTTTGATATTGTTTGGCAACGGATACTACGAAACGTAAATTAGCTTTAGTAAGTTTCTCAAGCGCGCGTTGGTCACCCGCCTTGATTTTCTGGGCTAATTCAACTTCTTCATCGGCCGTAATCAAGTCTACCTTTCCAATCTCTTGGAGGTATTTGTCTAAAGAAGCAGTTTCCCGGTTCGTTACCTGCTTTGTAATCTTGAGTTGTCTCATCTAAGTTTGTAAGGTTTGTGTTTGCAACCCTATGCTGCATATAGTTATACGTAAGCATAGTATAAAAGGTTACATTAATTTCAATTTTTTTTAAAAGCGTTGTTGTGCTGCAGAAGGACCAACGGATTTGTATGGTAGAAAGTATAGCCTTTCTAAAAAAATCTTATTACAAAAATGTGATAATTGCTAGATTAAGACTCAATTACTCTTGCCGGATCGTGTCATTTGTTGTTCTATTTAGTTTTATGGAGTCTCTTGCCCTTGCTCGTGCAATAGAATCTTTAATGGCCATTTTGAGCTTGTTGGCCTGTACCAGACTATCTATCATTTGTTTGTCGGTACTTTTAATGGTTTTGTTGAGGTCACTATTATAATACGCATGCTCGGTTTTTACCTGAAAGGTGTCTAGTTCCAGATTTTCAGTAGTTTTCTTGCTCTTTGATGACATACCACTTATAGGTGCACTGTCTACTGTGTTTTGAGTATTGTTTTCATCTAATTGACCTGATACCGTTGTTGTGGTTTGTGTTCCTTCCTGCAACGTATTTACATCCGCTACCGAATCATTTGACGTTGTTGTGGAAATACTTTGCATTGACTTATTTGAACGATCCTTTTTAAAGACTTCTTTGGTTTCAACCACTTCAACAGGAGCAATCGTGTTAGTTTGGATATTTGGTTGGCTCGTTTCTGAAAATGCCCACCAGCCCAATAGTACCATCAATAATACACCGGTACTGCCATACCAAAACCACAATGCTCTTCTCCGTTTTTTAGAACGCTCATTGAGGGATTGATCCAACCGTTCCCAAAGTGACGGTTTTGGCGCATGGGTTCCTTCCTCCATGCTCTCCTGTATCCACGTTCCTATGTCTTTTTTATTTTCCATGGTCTATTGCTTTTTCGGTGGGTTGCATTTGGGCGATTTTCTGCTTCAGG
>JAWWCH010000408.1:0-2385 GCA_033720575.1 Marinirhabdus sp. | reverse complement strand
CTTATTAATCAAAGAGTCGAACTTTGTAGGCAAAATCGTCTAAAGAGCAAAGATGCTGGGGGAGTGAAACTGGCAGATACGCCATATAAATTTCGAGAAAACTGGGAAACATCAGTATTAAGCATAATTGTGCCCAGAGTTTTTTCAGAAAACAGAGACTATGTTACTGCAGGAATTGTGGACCAAAACCAGATTGTTTCAGATTCAGCATTTGCAATATATGATGCAGATTTGTGGCTATTTGCGTTAATAAGCTCTCGTTTACACTTTTTATGGATAAAAACTGTTTGTGGTCAACTAGAGACTCGTATTCGTTACTCGAATACATTGGGATGGCATACATTTCCTTGTAAAGGATTTAATTCGGCACAAGTATCATTATTGGAACAATCAGCAAAAAACATTTTACTAGCCAGAGAAAATCATTACCCCATATCAATAGCCGAACTATATAAACCTGATTTAATGCCCTCCGACTTAAGGCAGGCACACAAAGAAAATGATGCATTAATAAATAATCTCTATTTTGGCGTTAATGAGATTCATGAAGAAAGCGCATTAGATTTATTGTTCGAAAAATATGTTCAGTCATTACAAGGGTGAATAAATTGAGTAATACAGTAACTGCAGTCAAAATAAATTTGGAAGAAATCCGTACACCTATAGAGTCAGATCCTATGGGAATGCGCCCGATGCAACGAAGGGTCTTCGATAAGCGCGAATCTCAATATCTTTTAATAAAGTCACCTCCAGCGTCAGGTAAATCCCGTGCGCTTATGTTCCTTGGGTTGGATAAACTAAAAAATCAGGGCTGTAGAAAAGTTATCGTTGCAGTACCTGAAGTATCAATTGGCTCTAGCTTTGCCAATACAGACTTGGTGCGAGATGGATTTTTTGCCAATTGGCACGTCAACCCAGAGTGGGATTTGTGTAGTCCGGGGGCAGATCATGGCGCTGGTGCCAGAAGCAAAGTTAAGAAGCTATTAGCATTTTTAGAGAGTGACGATGTTGCGCTAGTCTGCACTCACGCAACTCTGCGCTTTGCTTTCCAAGAAGCAGGAGAGGTAATTTTTGACAATTGTGTTCTTGCAATAGATGAATTTCACCATTCAAGCTCAAGTGAAGATAGTAAGTTAGGTGAACTACTTCGCTGCGTTTTGCAACGAGGAAAGGCACATGTTATCGCAATGACGGGAAGTTACTTCCGTGGCGACGATACGGCAATTATGTCAGTCGATGATGAGGCAAAATTTACTCACGTTTCATACACATACTGGGAGCAGATGGCGGCTTACAAACATCTGAAAACGCTTAAAATAAACTACAGTTTTTACAGTGCTCTTGACGGTAGTTACCTGCAGGCTTTACCCAAAGTGTTTGACCTTTCCAAAAAAACAATTATCCATATTCCTCATAGAATGAGCCCTGAAAAAGCAGGCAGCAAGCATGATGAAGTAGATGCAATTATTGATATTATCGGTGAAATGCAAGACATTGAAGAAGCAACTAACTTTTATCCTGTAATTACGCAAAATGGCCGCACGCTGATGGTCGCTAATCTCGTTGAAGATGACCCTGAGTTTAGAAGTAAATTGCAAGCGTCCTTGCGAGATAAAAAGCAGCAAGAGCGCGTCGACGTGATAATCGCACTGGGTATGGCTAAAGAAGGCTTTGACTGGCCTCCAGCGGAACATGCTATTACCGTAGGTTATAGAGGATCACTGACAGAAATAATACAGATAATTGGACGAGTTACCCGTGACCACGAGGGTAAACCAACAGCAACATTTACCAACCTAATTGCAGAACCACGAGCTGATGATGAGTTAGTTGTGAATGCTGTAAACCAAATGCTTAAAGCAATTTCAGTGTCACTTGCAATGGAGCAGGCTCTCGCACCTAAGTTTAAATTCATTCCCAAGTCTAGCAATGATGATATAGGCAAAGGTGAACAAGACCCCACTACCGGAGAAATCGTCATTGGTGTTAAGGGCCTCAAAGAACCTAAATCTGATAGAGCAAAACAAATCATCGAGCAAGAAATGGATGAGCTAGTTGCTGCTGTTTGTCAAAACTCGGACGTGATCAGAGCAATGGCTAACAAGGACATACCCGGTGAATTGGTGCAGGATGTTTATGTCCGAAGAGTCATTGAAGAAAAGTATCCGAATGAGTCGGAAGAAGATGTAGAAGCAATACGGCAACGGGTCGCGGCAACCATGGCAATGGCGTCTATCGGAAATAAACAAAATACATCAGAGGATGAAGATGAGGAGCAAACTGGCAGTAATAGTTTTGTTGGGCTAGTTCGCAAATTTATAAACATCAATGATCTTTCAGTTGACCTTATCGATAGTGTAAATCCGTTTGGACATGCTTATGAGG
>JAWWCH010000407.1:0-2393 GCA_033720575.1 Marinirhabdus sp. | reverse complement strand
TGGAGCGTTCGCTGAAATAATATGAACCGTAGTTCCGTTGATAATGAGCGCATTATTTTGAACATCTATACTAACTGTTCCTGGAAAATCACCATGAACTGAATCGTATTGTAATAGCGAAGCACGCTTTTCCAACACCGTTTGATCAACAGCACCACGCGTTACGATAGCACGTAGGCGCATCTGATTTCCTTTTCCGGTTCTTGTCATCAGTTCACGGGCCAACAATCTACCAATACGCCCAAAGCCATAGAGTACCACATCTTTTGGCGTGATATCCTTTACATCTTTTGCGTCTTTAAGTTTGTCAGACACAAATGCCATGGCGTCTTCATACTTGTTGTCTTCCAGATGGTATTCGTAGGTAAGTTTACCGATGTCCAACTTAGCAGGCGGTAGGTCCAGGCTTTTAATGGCTTGGGCGATTTCCACACTATCGAAAATTGATATTGGCTTTTGAACGAACTCTCCTGCATATTCGTGCAAGTTGAGGATTTCGCTCACATTTCGGTTGATCAATTGATTGCGGAAAAGTACCAATTCAATCGACTTGTCGTACCAAAGGTCGCTTATCGTTTTAATAAATTCCACGGATGCCTTTCGGCGATCGGTTTGAAAAGACAGTTCTTTTTCATAAACGTCATCAAAACTCATAATTGTGTGTTTTTTTACGCCCCTAAAATGGTTCAATTGGGCAGGTTATGTTTCGGCTGCAAAAATACAGAATTTTGCACTTTTGATGAACTTTATCCGTAAAATAAATACCCCTGAACCGTAGTATCGAATCAGGGGGTGTTTTATGAATAAGATATATGCTTACAATTACCTAAAGATGTACGAATTTAATTGACCGTTACCATCCACAAAGGTAAGTTTTACAGCCTCACCAAAATTGGAACTCTGTACAATGCGTTTTACGTCGTCAATATCATTCACATCTTTATCATTAACGCGCACGATTACTGCTCCCTTGAGGACTGCTAAATCTTTGGTTTGGGTATCTGAAACAACCACCCCCTTATCAACGCCATAGGCTTTGAGTTGTGACTTTGTTGCGTTTCTTACCTCTAGACCAGTGTCTTCTATCACAAAAGTTTCCAATTTAACAAGAGTTACCGGAACGGTTTTCTTTGCGCCATCTCTAACCACAGTCACATCTACCACATCATCAGGTCGTTTTGAGCCTAAGTATCCCACGAGGTCAGAAAACTTGGTAATCTTGTAGCCATCAATTTGTTTGATGATATCCCCTTTTTTGAGTCCGCCCTTATCAGCGCCGCTACCTTTTTCAATATCGGCAATATAGACCCCTTCGTAGATGTCGATGCCTTGCTGCTGAGCGATTTTGGTATTCATGGTAGAAATACCAAGTATTCCACGTTGTACGTTTCCGTATTCCATGATGTCTTCAATTACCTTTCTGGCATTGTTTGAAGGCACGGCAAAACTATAGCCCACATAACTACCCGTTTCCGAAGTAATGGCCGTATTGATCCCTATCAATTCTCCTCGAGTGTTGACTAACGCACCACCACTGTTTCCACGGTTAACCGCGGCATCGGTTTGAATGAAAGACTGTGGATTTCGGTCAAATTCATTTAGATCGCGCGCTTTAGCACTTACGATACCCGCAGTGACGGTAGACGTCAAGTTAAACGGGTTACCTACGGCCAGCACCCATTCCCCGATTTTCACCTCATTGCTGTCTCCAAACGGAACGTACGGAAAGGTTTCGTCACTGTCAATGCGAATGAGTGCGATATCTGTTTTGGGGTCGGTACCGATCAATTCAGCATTATACGACTTATTATTGTTCAAAGTCACCTGTAATTCGGCTGCATTTTCAATCACATGGTTATTGGTCACGATATAGCCATCTGGGGAAATTATCACTCCGCTACCACTACCTACCATGGCTCTGCCATTTCCGCCACCATAGAAATATTCTAGCATATTGGTGGGTTGCCTTTGGTTGGTAGTGTTTCGCACGTGTACTACGGCATGCACTGTTTGTTCAGCAGCTTCAGTAAAATCAGTATTGAGGGCCGAAGCATTCATCGGCGAATAATTGGTAGGAATTAATGCAGTTTCCTCTGGAATAAAATTGGTTTCGGAAGATTGGGATTCAACAAAATACTTGTATCCTCCTAAAGTTGTAGCACCTGCAATAAGTGCTACCGCGAATAATTTAGCAGTCTGTTTCATATCTTTCTTTTTTATGTATTGTATATAAACCTATTATAAGACGATACTATTGCAGCGATATTTCGTATTTAACGCACATTTAACAGGTCTAAAACGACAAAACACGTATCCGCAATTTGTACCTTTGCGGGCATGTTGATTACGTTTTATAAATATCAAGGTACGGGCAACGATTTTATACTGATAGA
>JAWWCH010000406.1:0-2413 GCA_033720575.1 Marinirhabdus sp. | reverse complement strand
GTCAAATTCTGTGGTAAGAATACGATTGTCGAACTTGGCATTATGTGCCACAATAATGCAGCCTTCGGTTATTTCGATGATTCGTTTGGCTAGCTCGTAAAATTTGGGAGCGTTGCGCAACATCTCATTGCTAATACCGGTAAGATTGACCACAAAGGGTTGTATTTTCCGTTCGGGATTTACCAAACTTGAAAATTGATCCACTATTTTGTGCCCGTCGAAGCGGTAAATGGCAATTTCAGTAATTCCTTCTTCGTTGTACTTGCCGCCAGTGGTTTCTATGTCTAATATTGCGTAAATCGGATGTGTTTTTAATGGTTGTAATTGCGTTCGCCGAAAATTGAACTTCCCATACGAATCATGTTGCTGCCTTCTTCAATGGCAATCTTATAATCGCCGCTCATTCCCATGCTCAAAATTTCAAATTGTGATTGTGTTTGACTGAAGTCGTCGTAAATTCGCTTCAAACGCTTAAATTCATTCCGAACTTGATTCTCATCGTCAGTAAATGTGGCCATACCCATGAGTCCGATGATTTTTACATGTTCATAGCCTTTGGTAGCCTCAGAATTCAGTAAATTTTTAGCATCGGTTTCAGACATTCCAAATTTGCTGTCTTCATCTGCTATTTTTATCTGAAGTAAACATCGAATAGTGCGGTCACATTTTTTTGCCTGCTTATTGATTTCTTTCAGGAGTCTCGGACTATCAACGGCATGAATCAAACTCACAAATGGAGCCATATATTTCACCTTGTTGCGTTGTACGTGTCCGATCATGTGCCACTCGATGTCTTTTGGGAGCTTTTCCCACTTGGCTTCCATCTCCTGTACTTTATTCTCGCCAAAGATACGTTGTCCGGCTTCATAAGCCTCGAGAATATCACTCTCGGGCTTTGTTTTGGATACGGCAACCAAGCGCACTTCTTCAGGAATTGTGGTTCTGAAGTGTGTTATGTTTTCTGAAATCTGCATTTTAAAATTCGTAAATAGTTACGCCACTCCGTAATTTAGGTTCAATATAGGTGCTCTTGGGTGGCATGGTGAGCCCTTGGTCGGCTATTTCTTTCATTTCTTCAACCGTAAGCGGCAACATGCCGAATCCTACGGTATACTTCCCTTTGTCAATCTGTGACTTCATATAGATCAGGTCACGTTTTCCACTAGCATACGCAAGTCGAGTGTCATTTCTCACGTCGTCAATTCCCAAAATCGGTTTTAAAATTGTTTTAAATAAGATTTGGGTGTCCAATGCGTCTAGGGCATTGGTGATTTCGTAATTGTTCTTCCGAAGATAAAGCGAATAGAACTCCCCGTCTAAGTACATGCTGAAATGATGTTTTTTAGAAGGTTTGTAATAGGTCACTCCGCGGTTCTCAATGCGAAACATGGCATCTAAGCGAATCAAAAATTCTTCTTTTGACAATCCGTTGAGTCCAGCAATCAGTCTGTTGAACTCATAAATTTTTAAATCGCTTTCAGGAATCACATAGCTCATAAAGAAATTGTATGGTTCAGTTCCGCTATGCTTTGGGTTCTTAGCCTTCATATCCTTGGCCAACAGTGCCGAAGAAGAAGACCGGTGGTGCCCATCTGCGATATATAGGGCATCCATTTCCGCAAAGTAGGAGGTGAGTTCGTTCAGTAGCTTGGCATCATCGATATTCCACAAATAATGGGTATCGCGATAGGTGGTGGTGAACTCATATTCCGCCCGACTACTCATGACGGTATCGATGATTTTTTCTATTCCTAGATGGTCAGGATAGGTGAGAAGTACTGCTTCAGCGTTAAACCCTACCGTTTCGAGATAGTTTTTAAAGGTTTGTTCTCGATACTCAATGGTAGATTCGTGCTTTTTGATGTTGTCATTCTCATAATCTTCCACACTTGCCGCTGCCACCAAACCTCGAAATTCCAAACCATCTCGATTTACGATTTTATAGAAATAATAACACGGTTGTTCATCTTGAATGAAAATATGCTCTTCCTTGAATTCTTGGTAGCGATTTCGAACCAATTCATATCGCTGGGTGCCAGAGATTTCTTTTTGATACTTAAAGCCTGGGTTCAAAATATGCAGAAACGAAAAGGGGTTGTCGCGCAAGCGTGCCTCACGTTCTTCCAAGGTATAGCTTTCGTACGATCTTGAGGCAATCAAACTCACTTTGTCTCGAGTAGGACGAATCGCTCTGAATGGAAGAATTTTAGGCATTGTATCGTTTTGATAATTTTGATTCCCGTAAGTTATGCAAACATTTTAGCAACGGTTTCTGCCTTTCTACTTTCTGAATAATCATAGAAACCTTCGCCACTTTTGACGCCTTTTTTACCCGCCATAACCATGTTTACGAGTAGGGGGCAAGGTGCGTACTTCGGATTTTTAAAGCCGTCGTACATCACATTTAAGATGG
>JAWWCH010000405.1:0-2424 GCA_033720575.1 Marinirhabdus sp. | reverse complement strand
GTATATCCCGAAACGGATCTCGCAAATCACAACTTGGGTGTAGGAATTGGCTTTGCCAGCATAGAGCAAATTTCCTACGATCCCTTACATAATCATCTTAAAGTGAATGGGCGTGAATGGTTTGAAGGACTCAAAAGTGTAAAGTTGCTTTCGGTGGAAGCGTATAAAAAAGACCAAGAAACTCAAGAGCAACAGCGTATCGCGGAAAGAAATGCCCGCTTGAAGGAACAAGAGAAACGCTCTCAGGAAAACAAGCTAAAAAAGGCACAACAGACCCAAACCTGCCCTGCCTGTGGTGGCGACGGCAAAGAATACATCACCGAGCGTAAATCGAGTACTACCGTCACCTTTACCGAAGATGACGCCAATTATTATAAGAAAACAACCACTACCGAAGATGATCATCTTCGGGTAGTGAAATGCAGTCGCTGTGGCGGAAGTGGAACGATTAAACAGTAACACCAACCAATACTATTGTATCATTTGAACATCAACGCGGTTATAGAAACAAATTGATTTCATTCATAACTCCATACAAAATGGACTTTATCCAATGGCGCCGTTCTCGCCCATCCTGCTTCCATTACTATCGCCATTTTCAATTCCAATAAGGTCAGTCGATCAATGTCGGCAGAACATAGAAACTTGAATCACGAATGGTGAGCTTTGGCCAAAAACGGAGGTACAAGTGCTTACCAAGTGATCTAAAACCGCTATCTTGACAACTGAAAAGCAAAAGCCTATTCATGAAATTTAAAATACTGGTTGCTCTCGTTATTATCTTATTTACACGTAACACAAAAGCACAAGAGGTTTGGTTATCAAAAGAACAGATTACAGAAGATCTATTAGCGCTATCTAAAACCTTAAATGAGAAATCATCTTATGTGTATTTGAATGGCTACGATTTTAATCCCGATTTTGAACGCTATCTGAAAACCTTAGGCGACTCTACGAGACTTGAAGATTTTGGACTATTTGTTACCAATACGTTGGCAAACATTGGAGACAGACATTTGTCCTTAAACGGGATACGAGGCTACACGGTGAAGGAATCAGTTTTTTTGCCATTTATTTATGCGCCTGTGGACGAGAAGGTCATGGTGTTGGACAAAAATCAAAACAACGAATTTCGAATTCGCTTTCCGCAATTTCCCTATCTCAAAAAAATTGACGGGATGGCTATAGAAGATTTCCTACAAAGCACACGACCAGAAGATGTTAAAGCGCCTAAAGACACGTATTTTACTTACGCTGTACGAGATATTCGAGACATTGAAAAAAACTACATCCTATTGGACAAGCCGCTACCCAATCGCGTAGCATTGACCCTTACAGATGCCCATTGGCAAAAGGACACGGTTGTTTCGGTTCCGCTAGTTGAAAAGTCAAAGCGACAACGACCCTGGGATGAAGCGTTTGAAGTAGACTACCTGTTCGTAAAAGATGAGGATTTCAACAATTCTGAAATAATCGAAAAGCTCTTCAGCCTAAAAGAAAATATTGCCTACATCAAAATCCCTGAAATGGTCAATACAGAGGAAGCTCCTCTGTTCTTTGATAAAGTGAATACTTTCATGCAAACCATCCATGACACGAGCGAAGCCCTGATCATTGATGTGCGGGCAAACAGCGGCGGAACTCGTGATTTGCTATATGAATTTGCCCAATATCTGATCCATCCAGATTCGATTTACGTGATGAATGCTACCAAACAAAGGGGTCCGCTTCCCCTACCCACCGCATACAAAGAGGGGTTACACAGCAGGTTTCTATACGCGCTTTCTGAATTGGATAAAAATGAAGCAGAAAAAGCATTAGCATTTCTAGAAGACTTTACTCCCATCTACGAATTAGATGACACTAAGTACAGCGAATATTACTTTGGAATATTGAACGGAAAGAAACTATCCAAACCGGCCTTTTTCTACAACAAACCCGTTTACATTCTGGCCAACGAAAAGACGTTCAGTGCGGCGTCGGTTTTTGTTTCAGCTTTTAAAGGAATCCCCAATATCAAAATTGCCGGTGTTACAACAGATGGCTCAAGTGGCAATAGCGATTGGATTGACTTGCCCAATTCAGGGTTATTTGGAAAGATAAGTACCATGGTGTCTTTTCAAAAAGATGGAAAAATCTTAGACGGATATGGAACGGAACCTGATATCACAATTGAGAGAGACTTGGATCAGGTTCTTTGGCAATCAGATACACAGCTAGAAGAGTTAAAAAAACTGATTTTGACTGAGAATTAAGGCAAATATTAGGGTACACCCTACTAGATTTGCGATGTGACAGTTATAATGATTATTTTCAATTTGATCTATGAACAATACATTTATCATTTTTATTATCTGATTTTTTGTTTGACTTTTCATCTTGTTCAAACTGTTTAAAAAAAGTGAAAAATAAGCCTTTAAACCT
>JAWWCH010000404.1:0-2424 GCA_033720575.1 Marinirhabdus sp. | reverse complement strand
ATCGGGCAATGGCATTGTAGGGGTGGTTTCCGAAAAGTTCAGCCGATTCTCATATGCAATCAGATTGAAACGAATATGGTCTCTATCTGTGGGCTTCCAAAGGGTACGCATGCCCAAGTCATAGAATGAAAAATCAGGCTCTTCGGTTTGGCCAGATTCAAAACTTTGGGAAATTTCAGTATTCTGAAAAGCCGAATCAAAGTAGGCATTGTAGGTAGGGGAAGACCAGATGGTATTGAGCGATTTTCTTCCGGCCACTTGGGTGGAGAGATTTTTAGCCAGCGGAATATCCATAAAGGCGTCTGCGCTGAGCATATTCACACCCACTTCCGAAGAAAATGATCGAGCAACTTCGTCATTGGTAAATAGCTCAATGGTGCCAGAAACGCCATCTCCAAGGGAAGCTCGAGTACCGTTTCTAATCACATTCACACGATGGGTGAGACTGGGATTGAACGCCGATATGAGTCCGAAGAAATGTCCGTTCTGATACATTTTTATACCATCCCAACGCATTAAATTTTGATCGTTTGTGCCGCCCCGAATGTTGAGGTACGAAATATTTTCGTTCACACTTTGTATGCCGGGCAACGCTTGCAGGGTAAAGAGCACGTCTTTATCGATGAGTCCGGGCAGCACGATAAAATCATCGGTGTGAATTGCGATGCTCCCGTCAGCTTCTTTATCAATGCCTTGGGTGATGTATTGGGTCAAGAAAACTGGCCTTAATTGTTCCACCCTAGTAGAAAGCATGATGACATTACAAGAAGCGGTGGTAAGGTCTGTGAGCTGCATTTCTCTGGCCTCTATTGAAGTGCCTCCAAGCGTGATGTTCGCTGAATTTTGAGGAAGATACGCAAATGCCTGACCGTTGGTTCCTGTTCGTAATCTTTGAAATTCGGTGGTTAGGGCCTCATCGGCCAAAGGGGTTTTTGTAGTAGGTTCTTTTACTTCAAAACAATAGTATTCTACTCCGTCTTTGAGTGAAATGGCAATATTGCCGGCAGAAACGGGCGTAAAATCAAACAACGATATTGCCTGTAGTTGTGTTACAGCATCTTCAAGCGAAGTGTATTTTGATTCCGAAACGAAATGGTCTTCTATGGTAATGGAATTGTAGGAGAACGCGCAATTAAAGTCTTTTTCAACATTCGCCAACACCTCAGCAAGGGGTAATTTGTTTCCTTCTTGAGCGATAACCCCAAGAAACGAATGCAGAAAAAGAAAAATGAGTAGGTAGGTGTAGGTGTGTTTTAGTTGCACGTTTTATTCACTTTTCAAAATAACGGTCGCATTTCGGATTTCATAGGTGTATTGAAAAGGGATGGTAACCATTTGTAAGGCTTCCTCTAGATGGGTGTGGCCAATTTTCCCAGTAAATAAACCTGTCATCTCCTTTTCCTGCTGAATGGTAACCCCGTAATTTTTTTCGATGAATCGAAGCACTACCGCCACTGGAACTCGATCAAAATCGGTAAATTTTGGTGACCAGCGTATGTTATCTTTACTAGCGGGATCTACAGATTCAACAGAAACAGCTCCATCTATATTTGTAAAGGTCATTCCTGCAGTTAAAATATGATGTTGACTAGGTCCATCTACCTTCACGGATCCTTCGTAACAGCTAACTTCATAATAGCTGCCCCAATCTTTCACACTAAATTGGGTTCCCAATACAGTAACGAGACCATGGTCGCTCTTTACTGTAAATGTAGTTCCTTTTTCAACATCAAAAAATGCCGCTCCTTTTAAGGAAATTGCCCGTGCCTTATCAAAGGTGTCTCCATCAAATTGAATACTGGAATTGGGCAATAAGGTAACTTCTGAGGCATCTGGAAGTTCAATGTTTTCTTTTATGGCTGCCAAACTAGTGTAGGTTGTAGTGTCTGAAGTGAACATTGTGAGATATACACCCAGAGCCACTACCAATACCGCCGCTACCCCAATAAGGTATCTTGGAAACCTCGTTCTTCTGTCTGCCTGTATTTTACGTTGCAATTTTTGATAGGCGGCTTCACTGTCATAGGCCGGCGCTTTATGAAACTGTGCGGCACTGTCAATCTGTTGTAACGAACTATAGGCGTCCATTTGCTTGAACGCCTCCAGCTCTTCTTCATTTAGGTTGTGGTCCAACCATTTTTGGATTAAATCATTCTTTTTCATAAAATTTTTCTCCACCTATAGAACAACCGTATCGTGTTTTTTCCTACCGCTGTTCTTATAATTCTTCCAAATCTTCTCTCAATTTTTTAAGGGCCGTGTATATACGTTTTTCCACGGCTTTGCGTGATATTCCCAAAAGCTCGGCTATTTCTTTGTGGCGTTTTCCTTCCACTCGATTCAACAGAAAGGCCGTACGTTGTCCTTTCGGTAATTTTGCCATCGCCTTTTCAAAACGCTTGCGGTATTCGTCTTCCTGCATTT
>JAWWCH010000403.1:0-2429 GCA_033720575.1 Marinirhabdus sp. | reverse complement strand
TTTACCCAACTCGGCTGTACTCATGGCACCCGCCAGCGACACTAACATTTTGGCACCGCCCTGTAATTGGGCTTCGTACCCTTTTGCCGCGTCCACCAGGGCTGCAGCGTTAAAGTGTAGGTAGTATTTTTGAATAAATTCTGAAATCGCTCCTTTAGTAGTCATTTTGTATGTCTTTAAATTTAGAAACTTCCTTTTTCTGCTCGCTGAAATTACTTTCAAACTCGTCTGTGGTTTCTTCTTCAGCAAATTTGTAGCTCAACATTTTGTAGTATAATTTCGCCGCCAAGAAATCGGATGATTTGTCTTCCGCTCTTGGGCACAATTCTACGATGTCAAAACCTACAACATTTTTCTCCTCAAATACCTGTTTTAAAAATTCTAAGGTTTCATACCAAAATAAACCGCCTGGTTCTGGAGTTCCGGTCGATGGCATAATAGATGGGTCTAATGCATCCAAATCGAAGGTAATAAAGACATTGTCTCCCAACGCTTCAATCACGTTGTCCATCCAATACTCATCATTTGCCATATCGTGTGCAAACCATGTTTTTTCTTCATCCATCACGGTGGTTTCGGCAACATCCATGCTTCTAATACCCACTTGAATCAAGTTGGTGGTCTGACTTGCTTCGTACACGGCACAAGCGTGATTACAACTAGAACCTTCATAGGTAGCACGCAAATCGGCATGTGCATCAATGTGCAATACGGTTAGGTCTTCAAAACATTCATTGAACGCCCGAATTGTACCTATTGAAATGCTGTGTTCACCACCGAAAAGCGTCACAAATTTATTCTTCAGAATGTATTCTTTTGTCTTTTTATGGACTTCATCCACAACAGCCTCTGGAGATGCATTTTCGGTAATAGCGTCTGCCAAGTGGATACCCTGTCGGTATACTTCAGTTTGGGTCTCAATATCATACAGCTCCATATTTTCCGAAGCGTGTAGAAATGCGTCTGGCCCTTTATCAGCTCCTTTTTGAAAGGTACTTGTTCCGTCGTAAGGAACAGGGATCAATACAATTTTTGAAGTTTCAAGTGCGGCAAATTCTTTCGGAATGCCAGCATAGGTTTTTGTGTTCATTTTGAATGATTAATTAAATGTACTCTTTTATTGTTGTGTTGTTTTCTTCTTATCTGTCGCGTTTCCATCGTAACCTAGTATTCCTAAAAGATGGTCACTGGTTTGTTGATCTGAGAAGAGTTCAGTGGTAATTTTACCCTTTGCATCTCGATCTATCAAAATGTGTTTCGGACTCGGAATGAGACAGTGTTGCAACCCTCCAAATCCGCCAATGGTCTCTTGATACGCGCCCGTGTTGAAAAAGCCGATATATAAAGGCTTTTCCTTTTTATACCTTGGAAGATAAATGGCGTTCATGTGTTGTTCGCTATTGTAATAGTCATCGCTATCGCAGGTCAATCCGCCCAAAAGCACCCGTTCGTATTCATCATTCCAGCGGTTTACTGCCAGCATGATAAAACGTTTGCTAATGGCCCAAGTATCAGGTAGTGTGGTAATGAATGACGAATTGATCATGTTCCATTTCTCACGATCGTTCTGTTGTTTCTGATATAAAATCTCATAAATCGCTCCCCCACTTTCACCCACGGTAAAGCTTCCAAACTCAGTAAAGATATTAGGAACAGGCACCTCAGCCTGCGCACAAGTCACATTGATCTGATTGATGATTTCGCCAATCATATATTCATAGTCGTATTCAAACGCCAATGAATTTTTGATGGGAAATCCGCCACCAATATTTAGGCTATCCAAACTCGGACAAATCTTTTTGAGCTTGGTATACACCTTTAAACATTTAACCAATTCGTTCCAATAGTAAGCATTATCACGAATACCGGTATTTATGAAAAAGTGAAGCATTTTGAGCTCTACTTTGTCGTTGTTCTTGATCTGGTCTTCGTAAAAAGGAACGATGTTCTTATACCCAATTCCCAATCGCGAGGTGTAGAATTCAAATTTGGGTTCCTCTTCCGAAGCAATTCGAATTCCTACTTTAAAATCACTCTCAATCTCATCAGAAAGCAATGAAAGCTCTTCGTAATTATCAATAATTGGAATACAATTCTCGTGGCCGCTATTGATTAAGCGCGCTATATTATGAATATATTGATCGCGCTTGAACCCATTACACACCACAAAAGTTTGATCTGTAATTTTTCCTTCCGCTTTCAATCGTTCTACAATGTTGATATCGAAAGCTGAAGACGTTTCAATATGGATATCATTTTTGAGCGCCTCGCCCAGCACATGTTTAAAATGTGAACTTTTTGTACAATAACAATAGTTGTAACTTCCCTTATAGTTGTGCTTTTCTATCGCGTCTCCAAACCACTTTTTTGCCCGTTGTATATTGTCTGAAATCTTTGGCAAATAGGTAAATTTTAACGGCGCTCCGTAG
>JAWWCH010000402.1:0-2432 GCA_033720575.1 Marinirhabdus sp. | reverse complement strand
GGTAGGTTTTTCTGTTTGGATGGGATAAATGTAGAAAAAAAATTGAATTAAAATCGATTAAGTGCAAATATTTTCGATAAAGTGCAATTTTTTAACAACTTCGGAAGGCGCTTCAAGGTGAGACATGTGCCCATTTGGCACTATGAATAGCTCAGTATCAGTAGTGTTAGCAACGGTTTTGCATTCTGTTAAAGGTAAAATGGGATCTTCCGCTCCGCAAATCATAAATTTTGGGTTTTTGAACGATTTCAAACTCGAACTTCGGTCTTTTCGGACTTTCATTCCGCGAATTGCCGCTAAAATACCTTCTAATGGATACCCTTTGGCCTCCTCTTTGGCCAAATGAATTTCATGCTCAAGTTTTTCCTGGTTCTCAGAGCTAAATAAATTGGTGATGGCCATACTTATGAAGGCATCTTTAGCATTTGGAATGAGCTGTAGTGCTCGTTCTCGATTGAGTTGGCGTTCTGGACTATCAGCCACGGGACTCGAATTCAACAACACTAAATTTCGGATTCGTTCTGGGTGTTTTTCGGCCACTGCCAGGGTTGCATAACCACCCATAGAATGCCCAATAAAGGTGGCTGTTTCAATCTGTAAATGGTCTAATAGCCCGATCATCACTGCCGCGAAGTCTTCCATAGAATGTGTTTGCCCCATACATTCACTTTCACCATGACCCGGGAGATCCAGCGTAATGACCTGATGCGAAGTCTTGAAATGCGGAATAATTGATTGCCACATGGTGCTGCTCTCCAGAAAACCGTGAATAAATAATAAGGTAGGGCCTGTGCCTTCTATCGTATATTTTACCGCTGTGGTGTCGTAAGTGAAAATCATTTTTATATCTTCGGAGCTATTGGGTCGGCAAAATTAACCAATACCTAAAGTATATCATACCTTCTAACAGATAATTATGAACTTCACCAAACAGACCTACCTCACAGCTTTCGCGCTTTTTTCCATGTTTTTTGGGGCGGGAAATTTGATATTGCCGCCATTTTTAGGGTACAATGCAGGTGAAGATTGGCTTTGGGTGTTTCTCGGCTTTGCTATTTCAGCAGTTTTCATTCCTATATTGGCATTGTATGGATACGCCAGACTTCAAGGCACAATGCTCGATTTTGCCAAAAAGATTTCACCTCCAATTGCCCTTATATATTGTTTAATTGTTTATGCCATTGCCATTGCATTGCCGGCGCCCAGGACAGCCTCTGTGACGTATGAAATGGCTATACAACCGTATTTTGAAATGAGCTCATTGGTAATGAGCGCGATATATTTCGCTTTGGTTTTGGTATTTGTTTTAAATCGAAACCGAATCATAAGCCTGCTCGGAAAATTCCTGACTCCATTGATCCTTATTTTATTGGCCTATATCATTTTCGTAGGGCTTTTTTCCACTACTGAAACCATTTCAAGCTCCATTTTTGATAACGGGATTTCAGCAGGAATTTTAGAAGGCTATCAAACTTTTGATGCCATTGGTGGTGTGGTAGTAGGTGGAGTGGTGGTGATATCACTGGCCCTCCAAGGCACCTATAATTACGGGGAGAAACGTAAAATGATTGCTAAGGCCGGGCTTCTAGCGGGAATCGGGCTATGTTTGATTTATGGCGGACTCATCGCTTTGGGTGCGTTTTTCAGTGGAACGATTTCAGCAGAGAACCGAACCGAACTCCTCTTGGCCCTAAGCACAAACACTTTAGGAAATATCGGTACCACCTTTTTAGCGGTATTGGTATCATTGGCCTGTTTTACGACAGCCGTGGGAATCGTTACGGGAGCCTCAGACTTCGTCAAAGGACTTTGCAAGAACTCAAAAACAGCATACGTCACCACCGCCATTGTGTGTTGCGTGTTAGGTGTCGCAGTGGGTCAATTTGATGTGCAATACATCATCAATATTGCCTTACCGGCGCTGATGTTCATTTACCCGATTACCATTGTGTTGATTATTTTGAATGCCTTACCAGAACACTTATCCACAACCTTTGTATTCCGTGCAGTGGCATTGACAACCTTTATTTTTAGTATACCGGATTTCCTTTCTTTTTTCCTTGCTGAAGGTAGTCTTGACGGTGTTGCACAGTATATTCCGTTTTCTCAATATAGTTTGGGTTGGATATTACCAGCCGCAGTGGTCTTTATTGTTTCAAACTTATTCCAAAGAACAAATTTGAAAAAATTGACCTAAGGGAAGACGTTCTATGTGCTCATCTGGTATCATGAATTTAGCCATTCATCAGCTCCTCAATCTCTTCAGCTTCAATTGGGATGTTGCGCATTAGATTGAACGGTTTACCGCTTTCTTGAACCACCACATCGTCTTCGAGCCGAATACCAAATCCTTCTTCTGGAATGTAGATTCCTGGTTCCACGGTAAACACCATGTTAGGAGTGATCGGTTCCCACAAAATTCCGTAGTCATG
>JAWWCH010000401.1:0-2440 GCA_033720575.1 Marinirhabdus sp. | reverse complement strand
TTGATTTAATTGTGCAAAGGCATCACCAATAGCACCTTTGGCCAATGGCGCCAACATTTCGTCATCGCTTTCAAAACTATCCAAATGATCGATAGCTGCTTGGTAATTTCCTTGATTCAAAAACGCCATCCCTGCATAATATTCCGCCAAGTTACCCGCTTTTGTACTACCGTAATTGTCTATAATCTCTAAGAAACCGTATTTTCCTCGTCCACCGTTCAAAGACAGGTCATATAAAGAGTCACTCATGGTTGCATTCCCCATAGCCTGCTCAAAGAATTGTTGCGCCTGGAACATTTCATTCATGGCTTCCGCCTCTTTTGGCTCTTGAATCCATTGCTGATATCCTAAATAACCAAGCACTGCAACAGCAACCACACCTACTACGGTTAAGATTGCCTTTTGGTTTTTCTCTACCCAAGCCTCGGTTTTGGAAGCCCCTTCGTCAAGGGTATTGAACACCTCTGCCGTTGTACTTCCATCTTCGAGCACTTCTTCTTGCTCAGCTTTATTCTTTGGCTTGTAGCCTCTCTTCTTGTATGTAGCCATAATATCGGTTTACTGACGCGCAAAAATAAAATTTTTATTAGAATTTAAAAGGGAAAAAAGTTGTTATTTTTCAATAATTTGCAGGCTGTTTCCATTAAAAAATAATGGAGGACTGAATTCGTCAACTCCTTAATTTATATGCACTTAAATTCGCTTTCGCTTATCAACTACAAGAATTTTGAAGCTGAAACATTTCAATTCGATCCAAAAATAAATTGTTTTGTTGGAAAGAATGGTGTGGGAAAGACGAATGTCCTAGACGCAATCTATCATCTTTCCTTCGGCAAAAGTTATTTCAACCCTATTACCGGGCAAAACATCAAACACGGGGAAGATTTCTTTGTGATCGAAGGAAACTACGAAAAGAACGAACGTGACGAAAAAATTATCATCAGCGCCAAAACGGGACAGAAAAAACTGATCAAACGCAACGGTAAAGCCTATGAAAAGTTTAGTGAGCATATTGGTTTCTTGCCCTTGGTGATCATCTCACCTGCAGACCGAGATCTCATTATCGAAGGAAGTGATACGCGAAGAAAATTCATGGATGGCGTCATTTCGCAAGGAGATGCCTCCTATCTGCAGTTATTGATCAACTACAATAAAATATTGGCCCAACGAAATTCACTGTTAAAGTATTTTGCGGCAAACAACACCTTTAATGACGACCAGTTGAGCATTTACGATGCCCAATTGGCTGAATTAGGAACACCGATCCACGAGCGGCGGCGTGCATTTATTGAAGCCTTTACCCCTATATTTCTTGAGCGATATGCTGCCATTAGTAGTGGAAACGAAACGGTAGCCTTGTCGTATAAAAGTCAGTTGAAAGATCAGGACTTATCACGTTTGCTGAAAAACAACCGCCAGAAAGATCGCCAATTGCAATACAGTAATTTTGGGGTGCATAAAGACGATTTGAAATTTAAAATTGAAGACTATCCCGTTAAGAAATTTGGTTCGCAAGGACAACAAAAATCGTATCTGATCGCACTGAAATTGGCGCAATTCGATTTTATCAAAGCACAGCGAAATGTGACCCCTATCCTACTCCTTGATGATATTTTTGATAAATTGGACGAGCAGCGGGTGGCCCAGCTTATCTCATTGGTTGACGATGCGCATTTCGGACAGCTATTCATAAGCGACACCCACGCCCAGCGCACCGAAGATATTGTGCAGCAAGTACGACAATCCTATAAAATGTTCGAATTATAAAATCGGTTATGACGAAGCTATTTTCTATCCTACTCTTATTTTCTAGCGTATACATCGTTTCCTGCGGAAACCATGATCCGAATGAACAAAAACAACACCTCAACGGCTATTGGACCATTGAAAAAGTGGTGCTCCCAGACGGTACTGAAAAAAACTTTCGAATGAGTACCACCGTTGATTATATCATGGTAACGGGCAATGAGGGCATTCGGAAAAAGGTACAGCCTAAATTAGACGGAACTTTTGAAACCGGGAAAACCGTAGAATCGTTTGAACTTCGAATTGAAGACGATAGTTTACGCATGTATTACCACACTCCCTACGATTCGTGGAAAGAAACGGTGATTACCGCAAAAGATAGCAGTTTGGTGGTGGTAAATCGCGATGGAAATACCTATTTTTATAAGGAGTTCAGTCCGTTTAAATTTGAATAGCAACTCTAAAGTTCAGCAATAAACAATAGCATAATGGCAAAACGAAACGCAGAAGAAACGTCTATAGGAGATGTTCTGAAAGAATTCATCGCAGCGAACCGACTTGAAAAAGGATTGGACAAGGTTTCAATACAAGACGCTTGGCACAAGGTGATGGGTGAAGCCATTTCTAAATATACCACGGCAATTTCTTTAGACCGGGATACGCTTTATATCAGTTTGAGTTCTTCTGTGCTACG
>JAWWCH010000400.1:0-2440 GCA_033720575.1 Marinirhabdus sp. | reverse complement strand
CCCTTCGCAATTTTCAATGGATGACGTTGAAATGGCGACCGGAGATAAAAATTTAATCACGACCTTGGCCAACATATATCATTACCACAAAGTACCCGTGCCGTTCACCGGTATTAAAAACCAAATGGAGTGTCCGCATTTGGGTGGAAATTATGAGCGTAAAATGGAAAAGAAAGTCGTAAAAAAAGCAATGAAGAACGAAGAGGTACGTTATTAATCACTGAATAATTTATAGAATACACTATGGAAGAAATGACTCAGGTGCTACAATATGTAGCCTATTTATTACCCGCTATCGTTGTGGGAATCATCGCATATTTCTTTTTTAAAGGCCATACTGCCAATGAAGAAGGTAGAAGACGCTATCTCATCCAAAAAGAAGCTCAGAACAAGATTTTGCCCACCCGATTACAATCGTACGAACGTCTAACGCTATTGCTAGAACGCATCGACCCGAACAGTTTGCTCATTCGTATAAAGCCCTACTCAGATGAGGTTGAACGCTATGAGAAGCTACTCATAGAAAATATTGAAAAAGAATTTGAGCACAATGTGACCCAGCAGATCTATGTGACTCCTGAATGTTGGAACTTGATTAGTGCAGCCAAAAATGCAACCATTCATATCATTCGACAAGCGGCTATGCACGAAAAGGAGCACGGAGCAGATGGGTTGCGCGAATATTTGCTTCGAAATTTTATGGAAGAAATCACACCGTCACAAAAGGCCTTGGCCTATATTAAAAAAGAAGTGGCAGAATTGTTCTAAAAACTCAAGAGTAAAGTATAATCGCTATTCGGAAGGATCTTCTACTTTCGTTTCGTTCAGCTCCTTATTTTTCATTTGGGCATACGTATGTCCTAGTTCCCACCATTCAGACATGTCTTTTTTGTTGAATATCAACGAGTTGGTTGTTAGTACAGTCGGAGTATAATAAAAGTTGATAATCGCGTTTTTATTGGCCGCTACAAACTTTCCGATGCGGATGTTCTGCTTTTCCACCCGATCTAACATATAGCTGTGTATGGAAGTGATCAAGGAAAAGACATTTCGAACGGGCAATCTATTGTAATACGTGACGTCGGTTTCCAATACAATCACATCTACTTCAGTAGCCCCTCTGTTCAAGGCTTCCTCGATAGGGACCATACTCCCAAATCCACCGTCGGCATACTCACACCCTTCCTTTTTCACCAAACTCATGAACGGAACATAGTTGCACGATATCCAGATCCAATCCAAAAAATCTTGGTAGTTAAAATCATTGATGGACTTATACTCTACTTGGTTCATCGATAGATTTGAAACGGTAACCACAATCTCTTTGGGACCGTTCTTCAATTCGTCAAATTCTTCTTCCGTAAAGGTCTTTTCAATAAGCGCACGTAGATTTTTGCTTTCGCCGAAGGTTTTGCTGCCTCGCACAAAGTTTTTGAGCACATTCAGGTGGTTGATAGCAATCTCTTTCCCTGCATATTTACTTTTTTTGACCACAAACGGACACGAATTGAAGATGCTCTCTTGGTTCACCGAAGTGTACACCTCTTTTATCTTTTCAACTTTGTGTAGCGCCAAATGAGAAATCAACAAGCTGCCCGTGCTCGTTCCCACAAACAAGTCATATTCTCGATGTAGCTCTTTCAAAAGGTACTGCGCCACACCACCGGCAAATGCGCCCTTACTTCCACCTCCAGAAATCACCAATGCCTTCATTTTTAAATTATTTTATACGCAAAAGATAGTTTTTTTCTTCTTCGGAAAACGAATTGATGTTCTGAAATACACCTTCCTTTACACCAGGATTCTGAAACAATTCTGAAAGCAACGTGCGCGCAAACTCCCGAAATCGCCAGTTGTGGTGAACCGAAGCGTTCACCAGATTGTGGAGCACGTCTTCGTTGTACAATTGAATTTCGTTAATATATTCAAATGCCTTTTGACGCACCTCAAAACTATAGGCTGGTGAAGTGTAGCCGCGAAGTTCGTTACGAAAAGCTTCTTTTTGGGTAAGTTTGTAATTCGGACTCACAATGGCGAGAGCCAACCAAAGCTGACGTACATTTTTGTCTTGAAACCCTACAACGTCTTCCATCGCATCAAGATATTTGGCTCTTTTCTCTGGAAAATTTCGCCAGAGACCGTATAAAGCTGCTTCTTTTGTCACGTATGACACATCGTTCAACAAGGTCTCAAAAGCACTTTGCAGTTCTGTAGGTATCTCTTCAAGACTCAGAGCAATGGCTTGACGAATAAAAATATTATCGCTCTTGAACGCTGCATCATAGAACGGCTTCGATACACCAATTGGCTCATCTACCAGTTGATACACCGCTTCCTGCCCAATGAAATCGTTAGGTGATGAAAACGCAGCCAACAACGGACCACGCTTTTCTGAAAGCGGAACAGTTGCAAAACGACTCATCTCAAAATACTGCTGAAT
>JAWWCH010000399.1:0-2441 GCA_033720575.1 Marinirhabdus sp. | reverse complement strand
GGATCACGAATCACTCCTGCGTAGAATTTTAGATCAACTCCCTGTGGAGTTAAACTGGTTGTCTGACCAGTATGCTTGGGCCGCGATGCAGGGATATCTGTTGAAAGGTGCACGTGCTTTGATTTGGGGACGCGCCGACGACGGAAAGCGTCATTTTGAAAAAGCGATTAAACTCGGTGCCCGGTTTGATGAATACTTTCTGAATACATTGACACACAAATTGCTGGATTATGAGGCTGAGTTTGGCGCCGAGGCTGGTGAAGATGTTTTTCAAGCGTTAATCCCTTTTCTCGAAAAACTGGGCGGCAAAAGCAGTGTCCGTGAGTTAAAGAGTTCGTTGTCGATCAACCAAGCCTTCAAGAATTATCATGCTGGAGATCGTGCCAATGTGCCGGCGCAGATATTGGATGCAATTATCAATAATCCCAGGTATCTGGTCAATCGTGGGACGTTGTCAGTCTTATTTCACTCGATAACGGGCAATGGGAATAAACAAGATCAACAAGCCACAAAATCTCGATAATAAGGTGACTTCATTATGAAAAAGGTAGGAATCATTCAATCTAGTTATATTCCATGGAAGGGATATTTCGACATCATACATGATGTTGATCTATTTGTGTACCTGGACGATGTCCAGTTTACAGCCAGGGATTGGCGCAATCGAAATCGGATCAAAACATCTCAAGGTGCCCGTTGGTTGACCATACCTGTTGGCGAAAAGATCCATAGGTTGATTCATGAGGTCCCTATAAATGATAAACATTGGAATAGAAAACATTGGGCTTCCATACAGCAGAGTTATTCCAAAACCCCATACTTCAAGAATTACAAGGATTTTTTTGAATATGTATACATGGATAGGCAATGGGAAAATCTATCTGAATTTAATCAGTTTCTTACCACAAAGATCAGTCAGGATTTTTTAGGGATCAAAACGGAATTCAAGGATTCTCGAGAATACAATTCCCGCGGAGAAAAACTCGAAAGGCTGCTCGACCTGTTGATCAAAATAGATGTCGATTATTATGTATCTGGTCCGTCAGCCAGGGAATACATCGTGGAAGAACGCCTGACAGAGATCGGTGTCGAATTACACTATAAGGATTATTCTGGTTACCCTGAGTATCCTCAACTTTTCCCCCCATTCGAACACGCAGTTTCGATATTGGATCTCCTTTTCAATTGTGGACCCGATGCGCCGTACTATATTTGGGGATGGCGCGAAGAAAGGAAGTTGGAATTGGAAGTTGAGAAGAGCAGGTCATGAAAATATCCATGATATCTTACGATTTACAGATTTACGGAGGCTTGGATGAGGATGAATCCAATTTGGCGATCAGGTGCCTGACTTAATTTTCAAACCAGGTACTGAAAATATTGTTTTTTTGATTATTATTCAGAAGATAAGGAGATGATAAAAAGAGGCGAGAACTTCTCAGATGTTTTTTAAACTTTAATATATGGAAATGAAATCCTTTTTCGGGATAGGAAGCGAGACGTTTTTTTATGAAAAAAGTAGGAATTATTCAATCCAATTACCTCCCTTGGAAAGGCTATTTTGATGTAATTAATGATGTCGATCTGTTCATTCTGGATGACAACGTTCAATATACCAGACATGACTGGCGCAATCGCAATAAGATAAAAACCCCAAATGGGCTTAAGTGGCTGACAATTCCTGTCGGCAGCAACAGCCATAAATTGATTTGTGAGATAGAGATTAAAAGTAACTTTTGGGCTAAAAAACACTGGCGGCAAATAACACAAAATTACTCCAAGACACCCTACTTCAAAGAATATAAAGATTTCTTTGAGTACGTATACTTGGAAGCCAAATGGGATACTTTGTCATCGTTAAATCAGTTTCTCATAAAATCCATAGCTCAAAAATTCCTTGGAATAGAAACACAGTTCCAAGATTCTCGAATATACAACGTTTCCGGTGCAAATGTTGAAAGTTTAATGGACTTGTTGGAACAGTCAGAGGCTGATCTGTATGTTTCTGGTCCATCAGCGCAGAGCTATATTGATGAACAACGGTTTATTGATTGTGGAATTGAGCTGGTTTATAAAGATTATTCAGGTTATCCAGAATATCCACAGCGTTTCCCCCCATTTGAACATCAGGTTTCAATTTTGGACGTGCTCTTCAATTGCGGACCCGATGCGCCGTACTATATATGGGGATGGCGCGAAGAAAAGAAATCGGATTTGGAAATTGAGATAAATAAATCATGAAAATACTCATGGTTTCATACGATATGCAGGATTTCGGCGGCCTGGAGGAATATGCGGCCAACCTGGCAATCGGATTGAAACAGCAGGGACACGAAGTCAGTTATATGTCCATGGCATGGGTGGATCCTAAGAATCAATATGCGCTCCGACTCGACGCTTCTGGGATCCACCTTGTTCAACCTCCAAAGTGGATTTCTCAT
>JAWWCH010000398.1:0-2444 GCA_033720575.1 Marinirhabdus sp. | reverse complement strand
ACTGTACAAATAAATTCACCAGCACTAACAATATATCCTCTTCCGTCTCCGGCTGGAACAATGGAAATATCTCCATCACCTTCAAATCCATCAAGGTCATCTTGATTGAAGGTGAGTGTGAAAGGATAAGCAACATTTCTGGTTAGGGTTTCCTCTAGGATATAAGTGCTTTGATTGTAATCGTTTGTGTACACCAAGGTAGGTGCAGAACTGCCACCTTTAAACATTCGGTCATCATTCAGGCCAGAATATGCTTTTAGATCGTAGGTCGTCGTAGATCCGTTAAATGTAAATTCGAAGGTACCAGAGCCCGCAGCGTAATTCACATGTTGATCGCCTGAAGGATCGTTCGTTCTTCCCGCCCCGTATTGAAGGGTAAGTGTTACTTTATAGGGCCCACTGAATATTGGGGTAAACGACGTGTTGTCGAAACTAATGGTTTGATCTCCCAGTACGCCATTGGTAAGGTCGTCAGAACCTGTTCGTAGGTCAACATCTTGGGAAGCCAATTGAGCGTCTTTTTTTCCGAACTGCGGAATCCATTTGGAACCGTTCCAAATGTATATTCCTGGATACACACTTGAAATGCCCGTTCCTGCAGTGATGTTATTATAAACACACGTTCCTGCCACTAGGTTAGCAGCATTGGGGTTACTAATGGTTGCCACGTTGATATCGCTTAACTCAGTTACTGGATATACCAATCCCATCGTGCTGTTTGGCCCCATGTCGAGTAACCCTTCTGGCGAAGTCGTATTGATTCCTACTTGTGAAACCGCGATAGTCACTATGAATAGGTGGGCCAGTAAGAGATTGAATCTATTTTTTTTGATGTAGTTTTTTTCCATAGTTCTAGCTTGTTTATTGATCTCCTACATACGTGAATTCTATGGTACAGGGGAGGTCATATGCTACATATCCTCTTCCTGACCCACTGTTTCCACTACTCACGAACTCTGGAGCTGGATCCTGTGTAAACGTCATTGAAATGTTTAACACTTGATTTTCGGTATAGGTTTTGTAAAAAGTGGTATTGAATTCCTGCCAGATGGCAAAATAATTGGTAGCTCCAACACTAGGATCATAGGAGGTTGAATAGGAATGCACGGGTAATGCATAACTATCGCTACCTATCTGCAGATTAAATGTTCCCGATTGTCTGGCAATATTCAAAAAACCATCAGATCTACTACCACCGTTACCATCATTTGGAACCGTTGCACCGCCGCCACCGTAATTCACAGACACCCGTATGCGATAAGTGCCAGTGTAATCTGCGGTAAAGGAGCTTCCGTTAATTCCACTCACGGTTAATATTTGGTCTGATCGCGAGCGAAGACTAAAAGTAGCGCTCTCGAATAGTTCTGATTGTTTTCGATCAAACTGTGGAACCCATTGGGATCCGTCCCATGAATAGATTCCAACGGTGACATCATTGGTGCCCGTGGCTGAAACATTCGTATTGAATACCGTGGTTCCTACGGGAATGTTGGTTACGCCGCTCTTGGGATTTACAGCGGGTGCCATAACATTGGTAGCGGTCAACGCCAGTCGGGGTAATACTACTCCGTGCGTTGTGCTGTTAACATCTAGTATTCCATTTGGCTCAGTTGTATTGATGCCAACTTGTGACTGAACCGGAATGGCTAAAAATACAAGAATAAGCAAGCCAAAAAATCGAGTGCTTTGTTGTAATGCTATTTTCATATTTTTTTGATTTTCTTTAAATTCATCTGAACAATTATAGGCTTAAAAACCGTTAAAGTGCAAATAAAATCGATTAAACGTACATTATTTTAACATATAGATGGATTTTCCTACAATTTATCTACGAAAAAACATTATATATGGTTTTATTTCGTTGTTCTTCTTTACAATTCCCTTTATAAATTGAGTATCAGTGAGTTGTAATTTGAGATCTGTATTATTACGAATGTCTTAAATTTGTAGTCCATTAACATCACGTATTGTTCAACATAGCCACTTCCAAGAATCAGCGTATTTCGTTTTCAGAAATAACAGAGGCATCTATCCAAATTTCATTGAAGCGGGAAGATGAACTACATCCAATGGTCTCTGGAAATAAATTCCGGAAATTAAAGTATACGATTGCCGAGGCCATTTCAACCGGAAAGCAGGTGCTGCTCACTTTTGGGGGTGCGTATTCCAACCATATAGCTGCGGTGGCAGCAGCAGGAAAAGAGATGCAACTTCCTACGATTGGCTATATCAGGGGAGAAGAATTACGCGAACACTACACAGAGAATCCCACGTTGGCGTTTGCGGCGCGTTGCGGAATGACATTGGTCTTCATTTCAAGACAGGAATATAAGGAGAAGGATTCCGAATCCTATCACACAAAGTTAAAGCACGATTACCCCAACGCCTATATTCTGCCCGAAGGAGGAACCAATGCCTTGGCCGTTCGGGGATGTTCAGAGATT
>JAWWCH010000397.1:0-2458 GCA_033720575.1 Marinirhabdus sp. | reverse complement strand
CGTGATGTGCGGCACCACCTGAACGGTCTTGCCCAAGAATTCACCACGGCGTTCCTTTTCAATGACACTTTGGTAAATTCGCCCAGTGGTCACATTATTTGCCTGTGAAGTTGGTACATTCAAAAAGCGTTCGTAATGTCCCAAATCCAAATCGGTTTCAGCACCATCATCGGTCACATAACATTCGCCATGTTCATACGGGTTTAAGGTTCCAGGATCTACATTGATATACGGATCTAGTTTTTGGATGGTAACACGATACCCTCTGGCCTGCAGTAATTTAGCCAAAGAAGCTGCAATAATTCCTTTTCCTAAAGATGAGGAAACCCCGCCCGTAACGAAGATGTATTTTGTAGTAGTCATAAATGCTGGTGGTATGTTCGCTATACGGGATGCAAAGGTAGCGATTTATTGTAACGGAACGCCATAAAACGAATAGAAACTTGAGCAAGCTAAATCGTAAACACATCTTATAATTTCTTCAAGAAAAGAAGTATTTTTATCACATGGTAACCGATACACTTCAAAATCACCGCAAGTATTTGAGTAAGGCTCCACTACTTGCAAAAGCTTTCCAATTTCTGGAAACTACAGATTTGAAAAACATTCCGCTAGGAAATCACCCCATTGAAGGTGATTCGGTTTTTGCCATTGTCATGGAATATGAAACCAAACCGGAAGTTTCCTGTATCAAGGAGGCGCATTATCGCTATATCGATGTGCACTATATCATCAGCGGACAAGAAAAAGTCGGTCATGCAGCACTAGATGCACAAAAACCAACGGAAATAAATAAAGAAAAGGATTATGCGTTTTACGACTGCGCCATGGATCATTTTGTGTTGGCGGAAAATAATTTCGCCATAATGCATCCCGATGATATCCATCAAACTGGTGTTCAAGTCTCTGCTCCAGAAAAAATAAAAAAAGTGGTGGTGAAGGTTAGCGTTGAATCAACGGACGAATAAGACCTTCGAGTCCGTTGAGCTTAATCTCATACATCTCATGTAACAATCGACCTAACTTTCCGTTTGGAAATCCTTTTTGGTAAAACCAAACGTAGTATGGCTCGGGAATATTGACCAAGAGTTGGTCTTTGTATTTTCCGAAAGGCATGCGGTAATTTGCCAACATTTTAAGGTGTTCGGGATCGGGCGAAAAAAAAGCAGTTTGTTTATTTGTAGGCATCGTATTTCATTAATTCGTTTGCAACAAATTTCCGCCAATGCAGTTCAGCCTCTTCATTTTTAGAATGGTCACTTTCAAGATCGAACAACTGCTGCATTTCTCTGCGCTGGCGCTCAATATCATTGTATAAGGCGTTTACCTCTTCCTTAGGTTGTGTTGAAAACTGTGTTTCAGCCATAGCTTTTCTCAATTTCCTTGCGAATAGCTCAGAAATATCAAAATGGGTTTGCTCGTGTTTCAGAATATAGGAAGACACCATTGTAGGCCTGTACCAAGATAATTCAGGATAAAAATTACAGAGCACTTCATACTTCAGTTTCATTTTGCCATTTCTAGTTTGATACGAAAAAGAGAAAGATATACCACTGTTGGTACTTGCCACGAAACTGTCTCCTGCATCAGGGGTTCCCTGAAAATCATCCCAAGTAAGTTGTCTATCTTCACTCCATTGCATTTTCACCTCATCACCAACCGGCAATAGAAAAACACAACAGAATATTGAAAATATGAGTTTCATGATACCAATAACGAAAAAATCAAAAATTTATTGAGAGCCGCCTTATCCCCAATTAAAATGGATTTCCCGTTCAATGTCAGGGTGTAGACTTTGGTGTACCGGACAGGTATTTGCGGTATGCTCTAGAATTTTCTTGTGCTTGTCTGAAACCCCTCCTGGCAAACGAAGAACTACCCCTATTTTTGAAATGCGCCTTGGGTTTGATGCCATGATTTTGGTTACCGCGGCCGTGCTCCCGTCTAGATCAACGTCAATACTGCTCGCCTTTATCCCCATTACCGTCAACATACAGTTGGCCAAACCTGTGGCCACTGTATCTGTGGGTGAAAAGGCCTCCCCTTTTCCGTTATTATCGGTGGGGGCGTCTGTAATATAGGTATTGCCCGATTTGAGATGTAGATTCTCAGTTCTAAGATTTCCGAGGTATGTTACTTTTGATGTACTCACTCTACAACTTCAAAATTTAGTGTTTCATCAAATTTCAAAATGTACATCGCTTTATTCTCATAGCCCTTAAAAAGTTTCTTTGAATATCTAAACTTATTTTCCACATATTCGGTCTCAAACTCTGCATTAGTAGCGTCATATACATCTTCGCCAGAAGCCAATCGCAACAACACATCATAGGTAACGTCAAATCCGCGTACCGCAAAGCGATTCGGTAAAACCCCATATTTGTTCTTGTAACTAATCAAGAACGGATCGCGTTCATCGATTACGTAACTCTTACCTACCGAAGGGAATGTAAAATCG